>DATLTC010000056.1 GCA_035533755.1 Gemmatimonadaceae bacterium | reverse complement strand
ATCCGCCACCCGATCGTCGCCGAGACCTTGGGCGCCGATTCGGTCAGCCCGAAGTTGACGCCCGCCGTGAGCGACTGTGCCGTCGAATGACGATACCCCAGGCTCACGCCGGCGGACAGCGGCGGATCCACGTTCCTGATCACCTGGCTCGAGCCCGACGCCGAGGCGAGCACCGACCACCGGCCCTCGCCCAACGACTGGCCCAGCCCCAGACCGTAGGTCACATTGTCCATCAACTCGAGTGCGGGCATGTCGCCCAGCACCCAGTACGAGGCATCGGCGAAGAAGAACGTGCGCGCCGAGCCCAGCGAAACTGACGCGCCGCCGCCGTAGTCCCACTTGCCGGTGCTCACGCCCGACGCCACCGACGCCACCGGCGCCTTGGCGAATGCGTGAACGCTCATGTTGCGCACCAGCCCGTCGCCGCGGTAGAGCGCCACGTCGCCGGTGAACACGGGATCGCCCACGTTCACCTGCGTGTTCCCGGGCTGCGTCACGGTGAATGTGTCGGTGGCTGCGGCGGCCGCCAACGCACCCACCCCGCCGCGCTGGCCGCCCTGTCCGGACGGCCCTCCCTGCCCCTTCGTCGCCCCCTGTCCGTACTGCCCCATCCCGGCGCCCATGTCCACCGGCTGCCCCTTGCGGCGCGCGGCCACGGCCGCGTCGTCGGGCCCGCCCGTGGGTACGATCACCCCGCCGATGTACGTGAGCGCGGTGTTGTTCTGCGCCACGATGGGGACGGAGGCCGAGAACCGGAAGCGGCCCGCCTGCACGTCGAGCCCGTGGAACATCACGGCGCTCCATGCGGTGCCGCTGAAGATGTAGGAACCCGTCGAGTAGCCGGCCGAGACCCGGTAGTCCACCGTCTGGGCCCGCGCGGCGCCGGGCGCCGCGAGTGCTATGAAAGTCAGGCAGGCTGCCGCGACGGCGGCCGTGCGCGCTGTGCGAGTCATTATCCCTCCATGGAGATCCGGCGACGGACCGCCGCCAGAGAGAAGAACGCCGGGGGGCGAACCCCCCGGCGCCCTTCGGGCCGGACTACAGGTGACTACCGCTGCCGCTGCCCTTGTCGACCCAGATGTCGATCGACGTCGACTGGGCTCCGACGTTCAGCGTGGGAACGTTCTTCGAGGGAATGCCGCCGGATCCGCTGCCACCCGATCCGCTGCCGCCCGTTCCGCCCCCTTCCTCGGTGGTCCCTGATTCGCCTCCGCCTGCGAGCAGTGTCATGCGCACGTTCGGAGTGACCGGTGCCGACCCGTCGATGGAGAAGGTGAAGCGATACCACCCGTACTTGTGCCCCACTTCTGTTGGAACCGTGATCTGTTCCATGAGCAGGTTGTACGAATACACCAGCGTCCCTCCCATCGAGACCTCGGTCGAGAACTGTCCCGATCCGTCGACGAGCTCCCAGAGGCCCTTGTCGAACAGCGTGTATCTGGGCTCGTGGGTCGCGCTGTCCAGCAACTCCACCTTGAGCCTGGCGCCGCGCGTGTACACCATCGGCGAGAACGTGCCCGTGGTGCCGTCGGTGCCCTTCAGCTCGGTGGAGCCCGTGCCAGAAATCACCGTCATGTTGAAGCCCTGCATGGCCGGCGTGGTCAGGTCGGTGAGCGACACTTCGACGTGCACGTTGGCGTGCGTGTTGAAGTGGTTGGTCAACAGGTTGTCGCCCCACGCCACTTGCGCGTCGCGCGACGCCTGTCCTGACGCATCGAACCACTGCGCTTGCCAGACGGGAGCCCCGCCCTGGCAGAAGTACTGCGTGCCGCCCAGCGAGCAGTTGGACACGTTGTAGCTGGTCGGGAAGTAGGGCAGCGAACCCACGACCGGCTCCGTGCCGCCCGTGGGGCGCAGGCCCGTGTTGACGTAGTTGGCCGCGCCGTCGACGGTCACCGGCAGACCACCAAGTCCGAGACCTTCGGCGAATGTGATCGGGACCGACAGGTTGTTGCCGGCGCCGGTGTCTCCACCGCCGCTGCCACCGCCACCCTCACCGCTTCCGGAGCCCGCGCCGATATAGATATCGATCCACGTGGACGATCCATCGCCCGCCAGGTGCGGAGCCGGCTTGGTCCCCGTGCTCGAACCCCCCGAGCCACTGCCGGACCCACCGGATCCACCCGACTCCTCTTCGGTCGCCGAGTTGGTGAGCGCGTCGATGGTCACGTTGCGGGTCGCGTTGATGACGCCGTTGGTGGCCGAACCCTCGAGCACGAACGCCACCCGGTACCAACCGGCCTCGCTCACCCGCAGGTTGTAGCCGTACACGATCTTCCCACCAACGTTCACTTCGGCCGCGAAATTGCCTGGGCCTTCCTCGGCCCCCAGCGCGTCGATCACTCGCTTGTCGACCAGCGGACTGCCAACCGCATTGCCGCCCGACGTGTCCAGCTTCGACACGATCAGGTGCGGCATCACGGAGTAGATCGTCGGAGTCATCGCGGCCGTCACGCCATTCGTGCCCTGCGATTCCGTGCTGCCGGTGCCCGACACCACCTGCATGTTGAATCCGGAGAGCGTGCCGCTCGTGAGATCGTTCAGCGACACCTCGACGCGCACGGGCGCCGACGTCTGGAGGGACTGGCTGATGATGTTGTCGCCCCACGTCGCGGACGCGTGCTGCAGCGCGGCGGATCCGTCGAGCCACTGCGCCTGCCAGGCGTTGAGCCCCTTCTGGCAGTAGGCTTTCGTGCCGTCCGGCCACGTGCAGTCACTCACATTGCCGGCGTAGAAGTACGGCAATCCATTGACCACCAGATTCTCGGTGACGCCCGGGCGCAGCCCGGTGTTGGCATAGTTCGGGGCGCCGGCGACGGTCACCGGGAGACCGGTGATCCCGATGCCCTCGGAGAACACCACCGGCACCGAGAGGTTGTTGCCGAACGCCGTCTCCGGCGACGGCCGCGGTCCCGACACCGTGATCTGGGCCGACGCGCTCTTGCCGCCGCTGGACGCCGTGATCGTCACCGTCCCCTCGGCCACACCGGTAACCACGCCCGACGTGCTGACCGTCGCGATCGACGCGTCACTCGTGGTATACGTGACCTTGCCTCCCAGCGAGTTGCCACTCTCGTCCTTCGGCGTGCCCTTCACCGTGATGTGATCGCCCATCCGCACCTGCGCCTGCGGCGGACTGATCACCACCGAGGACGGATGCCGGAACACGGCGATGGATGCCGCGGCGAGGAGTTCCCCATGGGTGACGCGGATCGAGGCCGAGCCTTCGGCCACCGCCGTGACGAGCCCCGTTCCGTCCACCGTCGCGATGCTCGGCTGCGCGCTCATCCACGACATCGAGATGCCGGGCAGCGGGCCGCCGCGTGCGTCATGCGCCGTTCCCACCAGACGGACCGTATCGCCGATGAGCAGCGAATCGGCGGTCGGCGCGACGCTCACGCTGACCACCGGGACCGTGACGTTGATCGTGGCCGTGGCCGAGAGATCGCCCGCCGTGGCGGTCACCGTCGCCGGGCCGCCGTTCCGGGCCACCGCGTGGCCCTTGGTGTCCACCAACACGCGGAACGACTCACTGGTCGTCCACACCACGGTGCGGTCGACGATCGGCGTCCCGTCGGCGTTCGCCATCGTCACCGTGAAATCCACGCTCTCGCCCATCGCCAGCGTCACCGACGCCGGTTGGATGGTCATCGAAGCGGCCGCCGGCACCACGTTCACCGGAACCACGGCCGTGAGGCCGTCAACCGTTCCCGTGATCTGCGCCGTGCCCACGACGTGCGTGGTCACCAATCCGTTCGCGTCGACCGACACGATCTCGGGCGCGCTGCTCTCCCACATCGGCACGCGAGTCACCGGCGCGCCGGAGAGGTCGGTCACCGTCCACGCCAACTGCAACGTGCGGCCGGCCATGAGCACCACCGTCGCCGGCTGGACCGTGAATCCGGCGGCCGGCGCCACAACGGCGATCATCGCCGATGCGCTCTTGCCCTCGCTGGTCGCCGTGATCGTGGCGTTGCCCAGATGCATGCCGGTCACGAGACCGGTGGAATCGACGGTCGCGACAGTCGAATCGCTGGACGTCCAGGCGATCTGGCTCTGGATCTCCACCTGATTGCGATCGCGGAGCCGCGCCTGCAGGCGCAGCCGGGCGCCGAGCCCGATCGCGGCGCTGGCGGGCGAGAGTTCCACCGTGGCCACCGGTTCACCCACCATCAGGGTGAGGCTATCGGTCTTCCCTTCCGCGGTCACCGTCACGACGGCCGTGCCCGGCCCCATGGCGAGGACGTAGCCCTGCGATCCGCCCACCGCGGTGTTCCGCTGCGGGCCGCCCGACGCGATGGCCGCGCCGCGGGAGAGCGCCGGCGGCCCGGCATCCTTCACGCCCACGCGGACGACGGTGGAATCGCTGCTCCGCCACGTGACCTGACGCTGCAACGCCGCGCCGTGCGGATCCCGCAGCTGCACCTGCAGCCACAGGGTATCGCGGATGCGCAGCGTGTCGCGCGTCTGGTTCAGGTTCATCGCCACCTGGGTCACGCGTTCCAATAGATAGAGCTGCGTGGTGGCCTGGACTCCGTCCACCGTGGCGGTGATCGTGACCACGCCGCCGTCGAGCGCCCTGACCACGCCCTGCGCACTGACCGTGGCCAACGTGGGATTGCTCGACGTCCATGTCGCATTACGCGCCAGCGGAACGCCGCTCGCGTTCTCGATCGTCACCGCGAGGGGGAGCGAGTCTTCCACGAGAAGGCTGTCCACGCTCCGGGCGAGTGACACCTTCGCCACGATCACCGCCTTGTCGGGACCCGCGGGGCTGTCGCTGCAACTGCCGATCAGCGCGGCCCCCATGGCGAGGGCTATCAGCCCCGCCGTTCGCAACGTCCGCATCGCATTCATAAATGCCTCCATCCTCGGCGGCTCCGCCGTCTCTTGGCGTGGAGGCCCGCGGCCCGTGCCGGCGGGCATCCACTCGTTTCTCCGGTGTTGGCGCGGCAGATCATGCTCGCGGCGCATCGTTGCCCTCTCCGGAGCAACGGGTTCCCGGCGATGTACGAGGAAGGGTACGGCGTCTTTGCGTTTCCTTAAGTCGGGTATGCCACATCAATCCTGTCGTGGCGACGCGTACGTTGGCGTCCTCTCGCGACCGGAAAATGTCGGGGAGGTTGCCACTTGCGGTCGACGCCCGATCGACGCGCTACACGCGCGAGGGCCGCCGTGGGCATGCTGCCCACGACGGCCCATGGACGCACCGTGCGATGCGTGCCGAGCGGAGCGCTCGGCTTCCGGCGGAATTACGGAGCCGGCGGCGCGCCCATACGTTTCTGCATCTGTTCCATGGTCTTCAGCGTGGCGTCCATCTGATCGGCCATGGTGTGGAGGTGGATCCGGAGCTGGTCCATGTCGCGCTGCTGATCGACGTTGCTGGCCATGTTCTGGTCCCGCTGCATGTCGCGCGCCCGCTCGGCGAGCGTGCGCAGCTGTTGCGATGCCTGATCGGCGGCCTGGCAGGTCTGCAGCATGAGCCGTTGCTGGTCGGTCTGCTGCGTCCGCTGCTGCTGCATGTTCTGCTGCATGTTCTGCGCCATCTGATGCGCGCGCTCCTGCATCTGCGTCATGCGCTGCACCATGTCCTGCATCTGCGTCATCTGATGTTCCTGGAGGCGCTGCTGTTGCTGCTGCTGTTGCTGCCCGCCCCTCTGGGCGCCGGCCGTGCCTGCCATCAGCAGCGCCGTCGCCAGGCCCAGGACCAACGATTTCCGATTCGCCATACGTCCCCCGCAGTGTGAGCCGCGATGTGCGCCGACGGCAATCCGGAGGCGGCCGCTCCGACGCCCATGCGATGTGCTTCGAGGAAGGTACGGGCGCCGGACGCCACGGACTGTCGGCGGATGCAGCACGCCGATGTCGGGCATTGACCGGAACTTTGCGCCAGGGTTACGCCACGGCGGCGGCCGGCGCCTGGATCTCGACCACGACGTCCGTGCCATGCACGAGCGTGTTGTGGGCGGGACAGCTGCGCGCCACGCGCTCCAACATCTCCGCGTACTGCGGCGGCAGCGCCGCCGGGAGGAGCACCCGCACCGTGTACTGGGCAATGCGTCCGGGATTCTGCGCGCCCACCTGGTCGAGTTCCACGCGCATGCCCTCGTAGGGCAGCCCCCGGGCCTCGCAGAACTGCTGGACGTAGAGCGCCACGCACGTGCCGAGCGAGGCGCCGAGCAGTTCGAGGGGCATCGGACCGGCATCGGCGCCCACGCCCGCGGGCTGATCGACGATCAGCCGATGGGACCTGATCTGGGCGGCGAACTTGAGGCCGCCCTCATGCGTGATCACCATCGGACCACGCCCGTTCTGTCTGGCCACGATAATCGCTCCTGATATGAGTATATAGCCATCTAGCTATATACTCATTCTAGCGACCCACCGACGGCCGCGGAAGACCCCCCGCCGGCCCTACCGCGTCCCGCCCGTCCCGCCCCCGTCCGCGCCGGGCAGCGGATAGAGCGTGCTCCGATTCATGTTCCCGTTGGCGTCCGAATAGATGTCCAACTCCGCATGGTCGCCCGGCGACAGCGACAGCCCCGGGCTCGTCCACGAGGCCGGCACCCCGATCGCATGCACCCGCACCGCCAGGACGCCGCCCGGCTGGAGCTGCATGTAGCGAATCACCACCTGGCCCGTCGAGAACCCGGTCACGCCCATCAGGCGGGACCCCGTCGTGCCGCCCGGCATCAGATTGTAGATCTCGACGTCGAAGAAGCCGCGATTGTGCACCTCCAGCACCACGGGCGCCGGCGCGGGCTCGGGGTGCTTGGGCTTCCGGAAGCAGCCGGCCCCCAGAAGGCCGATCGCGGCCACCGCGACGAGCGTGCCGCGAACCCGCAGGTGTGGAACGGTCATCGTTCGGTCTCGCGCCTCGGCCGCCAGTGGGGCCCACTCGAGGAGCTGCGCGGCGGGCCACGCAGCACCGCTCCTGCCCTGCTCTACCATCAAGATACGCGGATTGGTCCGGCCGCCTAGTGGTTCCCCCCGCCCCCCAACCGCGCTGCGGCAACCACGGCCTGGCCGTAGCTCACCGCGCCGTCGTTGGGGGGCAACGCCAGCGCGGTGAGCACCCGCAGCCCCCGGCGTTCCAGACGGCCCCGCAGCGTGGTGAGCAGCCGGGCATTCTGGAACACGCCCCCGCCCAGCGCCACCGTCGCGAGCCCCTCACGACTGGCGACGCTCTCCACCACTCGCGCCGTTCCCTCGGCCACGCTCTCGTGAAACGACGCCGCCAGCCGCGTCACCCGCTCGCCCCGCGCCAACCCCAGCCCCAGCGCGGCCAGCAGCGGCCCGGGCTCGAGCATGTGGTATCCGTCCGCCGAGACCGTGGCGTCGAACGGGAGCACATCCCCCACCTCGCGCCCGGCGGCGGACTCCAGTCGCATCGCCGCCTCGCCCTCGAAGCGCGACTCGCGGCACACGCCCAGCACCGCCGCGGCGGCATCGAACAGGCGGCCCATCGACGACGCCAGCGGCGCGTTCAGTCCCTGCTCCAACTGGCGCCGCGCCAGATCCAGCGCGCGGGGCGGGGCGCCGTCGAAGGCGCGCGCGTACGCCGGGCCCCCGTCGGGATCCAACGACAGATACCCGAGCGCCACGCGCCACGGCGAGCGCGCGGCCAGATCGCCGCCCGGCAGCGGCGCGTAGCGCAGCTGGGCCACCCGCCGGTACCCGGCAAGATCGGCCACCAGGATCTCGGCGCCCCAGGTGTGCCCGTCATCGCCGTAGCCGGTGCCGTCGAATGCCACGCCCACCACCCGCTCGGTGACGCCGTGCTCGCCGGCCACGGCAGCGATGTGCGCGTGATGGTGCTGCACCGTCTCGATGCGCGCCAGCCCCAACTCGCCGGCGATGCGCGTGGACATGTACTGCGGATGCAGGTCGCGCACGGCGACGCTCGGCTCCACGCCGAATAGCCGACGGAACGAGGCGTAGGTCGCATGCCAGTGGTCCGTCGTCTCCAGCGTCTCCAGATCGCCGATGTGCGGGCTCAGATACGCATCGCGTCCCTGCGCGACCACGAACGTGTTCTTGAGGTGCGGCCCCACGGCCACCAGCGCCTCCGGCGTCTCGATCGGGAGCGCCACCGGCAGCGGCGCGAACCCGCGCGCGCGCCGCATGAGCACCGGCACCGCCCCGCCGTGGAGACCGTCCGCGTCGCCGGGGCCGGCCACGCGCATGACCGAGTCGTCCATCCGGGCCACGATCTCGCGGTCGTGCGTGAGGTACGCGTCGGCCACGTCGCGCAGGTCGCGCAACGCCTCGTGCACCGACGCCGCCAGCGGCTGGCCGCTGTGATTGCCGCTCGTCATCACCAGCGGACGCCCCACCGCCTCGAGCAGCAGCAGGTGCAGCGGGGTGTAGGCCAGCAGGACGCCGACGGTGGACAGGTCGCCGCATACCGACGGCGCGAGCTCCGCGCCCGCTCGCCGCTCGAGCACGACGATCGGACGGCTCGGCCGCGCGAGCCAGTCCGCCTCGGCGGCGGAGACCATGGCCAGCCGCCGCGCGGCGTCGAGCGACGGCACCATGACGGCCAGCGGCTTGCCGTCGCGGCGCTTGGCCTGGCGGAGCCGGGTGACCACCGCTTCGTGGGTCGCGTCGGCCGCCAGGTGAAAACCGCCCACGCCCCGCACAGCCACGACGCCGCCCCCGCGGAGCACCGCGGCCGCGGCCTCGAGCGGCCCGCACTCGGTGACCTCCACCCCGTGCGTGTCGAGGAACGCCAGCCGCGGGCCGCACTGGGCGCAGCTGTTGGTCTCCGAGTGGTAGCGCCGGTTGCCGATGCTCGCGTATTCGCGACGGCACGCCGGACACTGGACGAACGGCCGCATGCTCGTGCGTTCGCGGTCGTACGGCATCTCGACGATCACCGTGTACCGCGGGCCGCAGTTGGTGCAGGTGATGAACGGGTACCGATGCCGGCGATTGTGCGGGTCGAACAGCTCGGCTTCGCACTCGGCGCACGTGGCCACGTCGGGCGACACCCACTGCCCCCGCGTGCCCCCGCGCTCGCTCTCGACGATCCGGAACGCGCCGAGGTCGTCGGCGTCCAGGGGCCCGGCGTCGATCGTGTCGATGCGCGATAGCGGCGGGGCTTCGGCCGAGAGCGCCCGCACGAAGCGGTCGAGTTCCGCCGGGTCGCCGGCGACGGCGATCTCCACGTTGCCGGTCGTGTTGCGCACCCACCCCCGCAGGCCGTGCCGCACGGCCAACCGGTGCACGAAGGGACGGAAGCCAACGCCCTGCACCACGCCGGCGATGCGCAGGCGGAGCCCCGCCGCGTCACCGCTCGCGCCGGCGTCCGCCGCCGGATCCGCCTCCGTCGTCATCATGCGTCAGCGCGGCCGACTACGCCGCGCTTCCCGCGGTTCGTCGAGCGACCAGCGACCGGATGAAGTCGAACCACTGGTCGAGCCCGGCGCCGGTGGTGGCCGAGGTGAAGAAGAACTGCAACTCGGGGTTCACCTGGCGCGCGCAGGCCACCGCGTGGTCGACGTCGAACGGAACGTAGGGCAGGAGATCCACCTTGTTGAGCACCGCGTACTTCGCTTCGCGGAACATCTTGGGGTATTTGAGCGGCTTGTCCTCGCCCTCGGTGACGGAGAACACCACCACCTTGGCGTCCTCGCCCAGGTCCCACGAGGCGGGGCACACCAGATTGCCGACGTTCTCGATGAACAGCACGTCGGTATCGGCGAGATCCACCGCTTCGAGGCCGTTGTCGATCTGGCGCGCATCGAGGTGGCAGGCGCCGCCGGTGACCACGGCCTGCACCAGCCGGTTGGTGTGGCGCGCCAGCCGTTCGGCGTCGTTCTGCGTCTGCACATCGCCGGTGATCACGGCCATGCGCAACTCGCCGTCGAGCGCCGCGAGGGTGCGCTCGAGGAGCAGCGTCTTGCCCGAGCCGGGCGACGAGACGAGGTTGAGCGCCACGATGCCAGCCGCGTCGAGCCGCTGGCGGATGTCGCGCGCGATGCCGTCGTTGCGCTCCATGACGCGCTCGCGGACCTCGATCGTTCTAATGGCCATCGTCCAGCTCCAGATAGCTCACCCGGAGCACGCTTCCGGGCTTGCGGTCGAACAACGGTTTGGCGCCGCCGAAGGGCGGCTGCGACAGCAGCGTCTCGAGGCAGAATTCCAGATTCCCGAACTCGAGCCCGGAGTCATCGCCGATCTCGACGCCCACGGTCACCAGGGTGCCCGCCGCGCGATCGTACTTCTGGTCGACGATGCGGCAGATCTCCATGGCAACGCTCATCTCGTGCACGACGACCGGTCCCCCACCCCCGGCACACGGACGACCGGCCTCGGCGCGCAGCGGTGCCCCCACGCACGGAGCTGCTCCACCGCCATCTCCACCACCAGATCGATGTTGTCGGCCACGGCCGGCGTCATCGGATCGCCGAGCTCGAACGTGGCCGGCTCGAGGCCCACGGCGACCATCTCCGGCGGCAGGGTGCCGCGGAACTCGGCCACGGCCAGCACCTCACGGAGATCGATCTGATGCTGCGACACCTTGAGCGCCACCTGCCGGGGGATCTCGGCGCCCCGAAGGGTGACGGCGGCGCCGATGGGCCGCCCGGTGCGGATCGCATCGAGGAACAGGATGCGCTCCGACGACTCGATGAGGGGCAGCAGCGTCATCCCCCACGTGCCCCCATCCACCAACTCCACCGCGGCGGGGATCTCCCACCCCTCCCGCAGCCGTTCCAGCGCCGCGAGGCCGACGCCGTCGTCGCCCATGATCGGGTTGCCCAGCCCGACGACGACATCGCCCGCGCGCGGCTCATTCATCCGCGTAATGCTCGTCGGTGGCCACGAACCGGCCCCCGCTGACGATCGACGAGATCGCTCCGCTCCGCTCCAGGAGATCGGCGCGGATCGCGAGATACACGTGGAGGATGATGAACAGCGGGAAATACCAGGCGGCCACGTGGTGGATCACGCGGACCCACTGGAACCCGCCGAGGTAGACGGCGAGGTGGCCGAAGGTGTGCATGAACACGCCCTGCGGATTGGCCTCGCCGAACATGATGAACCCGGTGACGACCAGGACCCCTGCCATCAGATAGGTGAACGTATATGACAACTGCTGGAGCGGGTTGTGGCCCAGGTAGCGCGGCGCGCGTTCCGGGTGGATGAGCAGGTAGAACTTGACCATCTTCCACAGATTCGCCCAGTCGCGCTTGCGCACCGGGAACAGCGCCGGGAGCCGTTCGAACCGGTCGCCCATGAACAGCCAGTAGATACGGACGATGGCGGTGGCCACGAGCACGCCGGCGGCGATGAAGTGCACGAGCCGCACGTACTGCAGCCCGAACGTCTGACTGGCGCCGCCGGTGAGGAAGTACGGCCGCCCGATCCAGAATCCGGTCACGGCGAGGACGACGATGCTCACCGCCGCCGCCCAGTGCATGGCGCGGATGGGCCAGTGCCACAGATACACCCACTGTTCCGACCGGCCACCGCGCGCGATGACCGGCTCGGACGTCATCGCGCCCGCGCGTTCGTCGATCGACGGCCAGGGCGATCCGCGCGCGTGTTTGGCATCGAGGGGAGTCATTGCACGCGGACCTCCGTCACCGTTTCGCCGTCGGCGTCGAGCACGTGGACCCCGCAGGCGTTGCACGGATCGAACGAGTGGACCGTGCGGAGAATCTCGATCGGCTGATCCGGCTTGAGCAGCGGATGGTTGTCGGTGAGGGCGGCTTCATACGGGCCCACCACTCCCTTGTCGTCCCGCGGCGAGGCGTTCCACGTCGTGGGCACCACGCACTGGTAGCGCGAGATCTTGCCGTCGGCGATCTCCACCCAGTGGCCGAGCGCGCCGCGCGGCGCGTCGAGCGCGCCGTACCCGCGGGCGGTCTTGGGCCAGGTAGACGGGTCCCAGTTCTTCCCGGCGAAGGTGGACACATCGCCGGCCTTGATGCGGCTCACGAGCGCATCGAACCATACGCTCAGGCGGCGGGCCAGCAACACCGTCTCCATGCCGCGAGCCGCCGTGCGGCCGAGCGTGGAGAAGAGCGCCGCCGGCCCCACGTCGAGCGCCTTGAGGGTGTCGCCGACGATCGCCTTCACGTCCTTGTGCCCGCTCGCGTACGCCACGAGCATGCGGGCCAACGGGCCGACCTCCATCGGATGGCCGTTGTAGCGCGGGGCCTTCATCCAGGTGTACTTGGTCTCGTCCTGCAGGTACTGCCAGGGCGGCTGCGGGCCGGTGTAGTGGGGCTTGGTCTCGCCCTTGTACGGATGCAGTTCGGCCTTGGGCCCCTCGTCATAGTCGTACCACGACGCCCAGATGCCCTCGGTCACGCTGTTCTGGTCGTAGGGCACGACCTTGCTGAGGTCCTTGTTCATCACGATGCCGCGCGGCAGGTACAGCGAACCCACGTCGCGGATGTCGGTATCCGGGAACTCGCCCACGGCCAGGTAGTTGCCCGTGCCGCCGCCGATGGCGGCCCATTCCTTATAGTAGCCGGCGATGGCCACGAGGTCGGGCCAGTACACCTGCTCCACGAACCGCTGGGCCCGGGTGATCATGTCCTTGATCTCGGAGAGCTTGGCGGCGTTGATCGTCGCCGTCCCCTCGAGATTGATGGCGCTGGCCATGCCGCCCACGAGGAAGTTCGGGTGCGGGTTCTTGCCCCCGAAGATCGTGTGGAGGCGGATCACGTCGCGCTGCCAATCGAGGGCCTCGAGATAGTGCGCCACGGCGAGCAGATTCACCTCGGGGGGCAGCTTGTACGCCGGATGCCCCCAGTAGCCGTTGGCGAAGATGCCCAACTGGCCGCTGCCCACGAACGTCTTGAGCCGCTCCTGCACCTCGCGGAAATACGTGGCCGAGTTGTTGGGCCAGGGCGAGATCGACGCGGCGACCTTCGAGGTCTGGGCTGGATCGGCCTTGAGCGCGCTCACGACGTCCACCCAGTCGAGCGCGTGCAGGTGGTAGAAGTGGATGACGTGGTCCTGCACGAACTGCATGCCGTGCACGAGATTGCGAATCGTGTTGGCGTTGGGAGGGATGTGGATGTCGAGCGCGTCTTCCACCGCGCGGCACGACGCCACGGCGTGGACCACCGTGCACACGCCGCAGATGCGCTGCGTGTAGGCCCAGGCGTCCCGCGGATCCCGCCCCTCCATGATGATCTCGATCCCGCGGAACTGCGTGGAGCATGCCCACGCGTCGGACACCTTGCCGTTCTCGGCCTGGGCCTCGATGCGCAGGTGGCCTTCGATGCGTGTGATCGGATCGATCACCACCTTAGTCTTCGCCATGGCTGTCCTCCCGGCCGGTTGCGCTCGGTGGTTGCTGGGCGGCCGCGTCGGCCCGCCGCGAACGGAGCTGATAGATGCCGGTGGCCGCCGCGTGAGCGGCGACGCCGGCCACCGCGCCCACCGCGAGGGCGGCGCCGAGGATGTCGGCCGTGTGCTCCACGCCCACGCCCGCCACGTTGGGCAGACGGTTGTAGAACGGCGACATCGTGTCCCAGAAGTTGCGCTCGGTGCATCCGAGACACGGATGGCCGGCGCCGATCGGGAAGTCGGTGTGCGAATTCCACATGAAGATCGGACAGGGCGAGAAGGTCGCCGGCCCCTTGCACCCCACCTCGTACAGGCACCACCCCTCGCGCGCCCCGCGGTCGTCGAACTCCTCCACGAACTGGCCGGCGTCGTAGTGCGCGCGGCGCGGGCACTGGTCGTGGATGCGGTTGCCGTAGGCGAACAGCGGGCGCCCGTCGGCGTCGGTCTCGGGCAGGCGGCCGAAGGTGAGGAAGTGCACCACCGTGGCCGTGATCACGTCGGCGATCGGCGGGCAGCCCGCGATGTTCAGCACCGGCTTGTCCTTCACGATCTCCGAGACGCCGACCGCCCCGGTGGGGTTGGGCTTGGAGGCCTGCACGCTGCCCCAGTGGGCGCAGGCGCCGACGGCGATCACCGCCGCCGCGTCCCTGGCCGTCTCCTCGAGCAGCGATCGCGCCGTCTTGCCGCCGATCATCGTATAGATGCCGTGCTCGTTCGTGGGCACCGACCCGGTGACGATCAGCACGTACTTGCCGGCGTTCTTCTTGCGCGAGTCGTCCAGCGCCTTCTCGGCGGCCGTGCCCGAGGCCGCCATGAGTGTATCCATAAAATCGAGCGAGATGACGTCGAGCACCAGATCGCCGATCGTCGGGTCCGATGAGCGGATCACGCTCTCCACGCACCCGGTGCATTCCTGCAGTTGCAGCCAGATGACGGTCGGCCGCTGGAGCGACTCCATGGCCTCGGCGATTCTCGGAACCGCCAGACTGCTCAATCCGAGGACAGCCGCCATCTGTCCGCAGAATTCGATGAAGTCGCGCCGGCTGATGCCGCGGCGGCCCAGATATCCGCCCAGCGCCTCGTCGTCAGACCACGCGTGCGTGGTTGGGGTGAGCATGACGCAACCCCCCAGGATGGGTTGGTGTGAGTGCGGCCCCACCGGGGAGGACCCCCCCGACGTCCGCGGGCCGCGATGATGCAATCGCGTGCTCGCACGTTCCATCCCGGGCGCGGCGCCGCACAGAAGCGAACCCCTGAAGCCCGACGGGCATTGCACCGACAGAATCGTGCGGGATTTCCTTACGGTGATCGGGGCAAATGACCGGCTGCGAGGGAATACCCGACGTCGTGATACTTGACCTCGGTTGGAGCGTTCACTGAAGCCCACGTCCCGAGGTCACTATGTCCGAAGTTTCCCGTGGCGCGTTCCGCGCCATCGCAGTTCTCGCCCTGCCGGCGGTGGTCGTGTTCGGGGCATGCTCGAAGAGTCAGCAGGAGCAGCCCAAGGTCCCGATCGCCCAGATGGCGGCGGGCGCGCCCGACAGCACGGCCAATCCGCACGACGCGATGTCCGCGGCCGCCAAGGCGGCGCTCGACAGCGGCAACATGGCGTATCGCGCCGGCAAGTATGCCGATGCACTCAAGAACTATCGCAGCGCCTCCGAGCAGGCGCCGCTGAACGCCGCCCCCTTCTTCGGCATCTACATGGTGGCCGAGAAGATGGGCAACAAGAAGCTCGCCGACAGCGCCAGCGCCGAGATCCGGCGGCGCAGCAACAGCACCACGCAGATGCTCAGCGACAGCACGCTCCAGAGCCTGCACGCGGCGAACACGAAGAAGCCCACCAAGGGCTGATCTCCGGGCGGGGGCCCCGTCCGCGGGGCCTCCAGTGGCCCGACACAGATTCAGGCTTCTCCCGACAGAGGTGTGGGGAACACCGAGGAGATTGGTGCTCGCGAATGCATTCCGGATCGCAACGATGAGATCTCACAGAGCAGGAGCGGTGTGGTCGTGACGTCCCCGATGACGGAGTCCGAAGCCGGCGATGCCCCATGGGAGCCCGGCTTCAGCGAGTATCTACTGGGCGGCATTGTCGCGCTGATGGTGGTCGCGCTGGCACTGGCCGCCTTCCTGTATCTGTTGCCCCCCGAGCGTCTGCAGTTGGCGGAGTTGCAGCCCGCGTTCGTGGTGGCGCCCCAGGCCCAGTTCCCGGTCGGGGCCAGTCGCGTGGTGGACTGGGGCACGCACGTCATCCTCGTGGTGCGGACCGGGGAACAGTCGTACGCCGGGCTGCAGGGCACATCGCCCACCGACGGCTGCATTCTGGACTGGGATCCCACGTCGCTGCGCGTGCTCTCTCCGTGCACCTACATCGTGTACGATCTGCAGGGCAACGTGGTGCGGGGCCTGACCACGGTGCCGCTCCAACGGTATCCCGTGTTCGTGCGCGAAGGCGTCGTCTACGTGGGGAGGCCATAGCATGCTGGGGCGTGGGTGGAGGGCGACGACGGCGTGGGGCAAGCGCTTCTGGGATGACCTGAAAGCCAGCACCGACGCCAGCCTGCTCGCGATCCTGCGGTTTGTCGGCCTGCTCTACGGACGCATCGATACCCGCCTGCCCATCGACCAGGCATTCCGCAAGTCGCTACGCCACCGCCTGTCGCGACACGCCGGCTGGCGGCACGCCTTCGGCGGCATCACGTACCTGCTGTTCATGGTGCTGGTCGTGACCGGCGTACTGCTCTCCTTCTACTACCGGCCATCGGCGGAGGAGGCGTACCAGAGCATCCAGAACATCGTGTCGGGCGTCACGCTGGGCTGGCTCATGCGCGACGTGCACGTCTGGGCCGCCAACCTGATCGTGCTCGCGGCGCTGGCCCACATGGCCCGCGTCTTCTTCGGCGCCGCCTACAAGCCGCCGCGCGAGACGAACTGGCTCGTGGGCCTGCTGCTGCTCTTCGTCATCTTCGCGTTCGGCGCCACCGGGTACCTGCTCCCCTGGGATCAGTGGGCCTACTGGACGGTGACCGAAGGCCTGAGCATCCTCGGCCGCGTGCCGCTGGCGGGGGGCGCGCTGGTCGAGATCCTCCGGGGCGACCCGCTGGTCTCGGGCGCCACGTTGAGCCGATTCTTCGCGCTCCACGTCATCGTGCTGCCCTGGGTGGCGCTGGTGCTGCTGGTGCTGCATTTCACCCTCGTGCGCAAGCACGGCGTCGCGCCGCCGGCGAGCGCGGCCTCCGAGGACGTGGGCCCCGACGATGAATCAGGCGTCCCGTTCTTCCCGCACCACTTCCTGCGTTCGCTGATCGTGGGCGTGCTGGTGCTCACGCTGGTGGTCACGGCGGCCGCGCTCTACCCGCGCGATGTGGCGGCGCCCGCGAACCCGGCCCTGGCGCCGGCGTCGATGCTCTCGACGTGGATCGCGGCCGACGTTTCCCGCGCGCTCATCTACTATCTGGGCGCATGGGGCTTTGGCGGGTTCCTGCTCCTCGGCGCCGTGATGGTGCTGGTGCCGCTGTTCGATCGAGCGCCGGAGCGCCGTCTGAGCAAGCGCCCCATCATGACCACCCTGGGCGTGGTGTTCTTTCTCGGATTCGCCGTCGCCTGGGCGGCCGGCTGGCAGCTGCGGTCCGTGCCGGTGTCGGCGTCCGGCGAGTTGACGCCGTTCCAACAGCCCCTGACGCCACCGGGACCCGCGCTGCCGCGCCTCGCGCCTCCATCATCGCCGGCCGTGCCACCGGCGGGCACACCGCGCCCCGGAGGTGCCCGATGAGACGCGTCGTGATCAGGATGCTGCTAGGCGTGGCCGTGCTCGGCGCGCTGCCCGCCGCCGCGCGCGCGATGACGGCGTCCGCATTCCAGAGCCCCATCGTGGTCCAGGACACGGCCAACGGCTGCCTCGCCTGTCACGCGGCGCAGCGCGAAGCGGCCACCGTCGGCGTGCACTCCCAGCACGGGGTCACCTGCGTCAGCTGCCACGGGGGCAATGCCGACGTCCGCACCCTGCCCGACGGCCATCAGGGCAACTTCATCGGCTCGCCGAGCAAGGTCCAGACGGCCCAACTGTGCGGCTCCTGCCATTCGAACCCGAACCGCATGCGGCAGTACGGTCTGCCCACGGGGCAGCTCGAGGAGTTCCGGACGAGCCGGCACGGCCAGCTGCTGTTCGGGGAGCACGACACGAATGCGCCCACGTGCACGGACTGCCACGGGACCCACATCATCTATCCCCCGTACGACGCCCGAAGCCGCGTGTACCCGACCAACATCCCGGGCACCTGCGCGCACTGCCATTCGGACGAGAAGCTCATGGCGAAGTACCACCTGCGCACGGACCAGCTCGATCAGTTCCGCGCCAGTGCGCACGGCGTGGCCCTGTTCCAGAAGCAGAACTTCGCGGCGCCCACGTGCATCTCGTGCCACGGCGCGCACTCCGCGCTCCCGCCCACGGGCACCCAGGTGGCCAGCGTCTGCGGGCAGTGTCACGCGCTGGTGGGCCAGTCGTTCGCGCAGGGGCCGCACGGCGCGGCGTCCAAGGCCGGCAAGCTGCGCGGCTGCCTGGCATGCCACACCAACCACAGCACGGCGGGCGTGCCGATCGAGAAGATCGGCGAGACGTGCGACAAGTGCCACGCCTCGGACACGCGGCTCCATCAGATGGGCATCGACCTCCAGCGCAGCGTGGTGCAGGCCAGCGAGGACATGGCATCGGCCAAGCGCGCGGTGGAGGTGCTGTCGCTCGCGGGCCAGCGGGTTGGTTACTACCAGTTCCGGTATCAGGAAGCCCTGACCTACTACCTGCAGATCGCGCAGGCCCAGCACGGCCTCGATCTCGCCAAGGTGGACGATCTCGGCCGGAGAGTGCGTTCGGTGTCGGTGGACCTGAACAACGCCGCCAACACGAGCCGGGAGCAGCGCTGGGAGCACAAGCTGCTCCTCCTGCCGCTCTGGTTCCTGTCGCTCTCGGCCGTGGTGCTGGCATGGCTGGCGCTCAGGGCGCTGCGCAGAAGGGACGCCGAACACCGGGACGGATAACGCCATGTCACCCGCGGTACGCCGGCGCCTGTCGAAGTTCGCCCGGTTCCTCATTCCGGCCGCCATCCTCACGATCATCCTCGGGGCCGTGGGCACCGTGGGGTTCGTCCAGGTGTCCAGCCAGCCCTGGTTCTGCGGCAGCTGCCACATCATGCAGCCGTATTACAAGTCGTGGACCACCTCGACCCACCGCAACGTTCCCTGCATCAAGTGCCACATCGCGCCGGGGATCAAGGCCGAGGCGATGACCAAGATCCAGGCCGCGAACATGGTGGTGAAGGACTTCACGGGCGCCACCAGCACGCGTCCGTGGGCGGAGATCGAGGACGCGTCGTGCCTGCGCTCGGGCTGCCACTCCAACCGGCTGATCGAGGGCCGCGTCGATTACAAGGGCGTGCAGTTCGACCACACCAAGCACCTGGGCGAAGTGCGGAACGGCATGCAACTGCACTGCACGAGCTGCCATTCCCAGATCGTGCAGGGCACGCACATCGCGGTCACCGAAGGCACGTGCTTCCTCTGCCATTTCAAGGATCGCCCGGCGGGCCGGCCGCTCGCCGGCTGCACGGGCTGCCACCCCTCGCCGCCCAGGGTGACGTCGCCCGAAGGCTACGTGATCGACCACCCCCAATACGTCAAGGACCGGATCGACTGCCTGTCCTGCCACAACCAGGTGACGCACGGGACGGGCGCCGCGGATCAGGCGCGGTGCATCAGCTGCCACAACGAGCCCGCCCGCCTGGCCAAGTTCAACAACCCCACCCTGCTGCACACGGTGCACGTCACGCAGCACAACATCGCGTGCATCCAGTGTCACACGGCGCTCGACCACAAGGTGGTGTCGCTCACCACGAACGTGGAGTTGGACTGCAAGAGCTGCCACACCAGCGTGCACAAGGACGAGCAGAAACTCTACGCCGGCATCGGCGGGCACGGCGTGAAGCAGACCCCCAGCGCCATGTACACGGCACGGGTGTCCTGCGTGGGCTGCCACAACCAGGCGTCCAAGCTGCCGGGCCACGACACGGTGCAGGTGACCGGCGAGTCGTCGTGCATGTCGTGCCACGGCATCAAGTACGCCAACGTGCTGCCGGGCTGGGAATCGCAGATGGAGCGGAAGGTGCAGCTCGTGGGGCCGATCGTGGATGCCGCGCAGGCCACCTCCTCCGCGGCCCCGCTCCGCCGCCGCGCCGTGGCCGACAGCCTGCTGCGCGAGGCCCGCGAGAACCTGGAGTTCGTGCGATCGGGCAAGGGCGCGCACAACATCGTCTACGCCGACCAGCTGCTCCGGGCGTCGTTGAGCCTGGTCCAGCAGGCCGTGAAGGACGGCGGCCTGCCCTACCGCGTGCCGAGCGTGAACCTCGGTCCGCCGGTGAGCGAGAACCAGTGTCTGCAGTGCCACCTGGGGGTGGAGCAGCAGAAGGGCAACTTCCAGGGCCGGAGCTTCGACCACACGGGCCACGTGCTGCGCGCCGGGTTGCCATGCAGCACGTGCCACACGCCGTTCGCGCAGCACGGTGGGATCACCCTGAGCTCCGCCGCGAGCTGCGATGGCTGTCACCATTCCCCGGTGCAGCCGGTGACCAACTGCGCGCGCTGCCACGCCGGACCTGGCGGCGCGCCCACGGACACGGTCCACCGGAAAGCCGGCGACTTCACGCACCGCGCGCACATCGCCGCCAAGCTGGAGTGCAAGGCGTGCCACACGCCGCCCGGCATGAGCGCGCGGGACCTGCAGTGCGACAACTGCCACACGCAGCACCACCAGCCGCAGACGGCATGTCTGAGCTGCCATCGCGGCGGCGCGCTCGCCAAGCACAAGGTGGCGGACCACACGGTGTGCAGCCAGTGCCACAAGACGGTGCCGCAGCTCAACCGATGGACCCGCCAGATCTGCACGGCGTGTCACGCGGCGTACACCAACCATCATCCGGGCAAGGCGTGCGAGGCCTGCCACCGAGTGCCGGCCATGCGGGCCGCGCACGGCTCAGCCCCATCCCTGGGCACGGGGAAGAGGAACTGAGCCAGCCAGACGTCGTCCTCGTTCACCCGCCGAGCATCTACGATTTTCGCGAACGGACCATCTTCTATGGCCCGATCAGCGACGTCATCCCGTCGACGCCGATCTTCGAGATGTACCCGATCGGCTTCGTGACGCTGGCCTCGTACCTGCGCCGCCACGGCTACCGGGTCCGGATCGTGAACCTGGCGTTGCGCATGATGCGTAGCCGGCGATTCCGACCGGAGCGGTTGTTGCGCCGACTCCGGCCCAAGCTCTTCGGCATCGACCTGCACTGGCTGCCGCACGCGCACGGCGGGCCGGAGGTCGCGGCGCTGCTCAAGCGGTTGCACCCCGACATCCCCATCGTGTTCGGCGGGATCTCGGCCAGCTATTACCACGAGGAGCTGATCCGGGATCCAGCCGTGGATTTCGTGCTCCGCGGCAGCGTGACGGAGGAGTGCCTGCTGGCGCTCGTGCGGGAGCTCGAGGGCGAGCGCCGCTTCGAGCGCGTGCCCAACCTGACGTGGAAGCAGGACGGCGAGGTGCGCGTGAATGCCGCATCGTTCGCGCCGACGTCGCTCGACGCGTACGATCTGGACGTCGGCATGATGGTGGGGTCCGTGGTCGGCCATCTGGACTTCTGGACGAGCATTCCGTTCCAGGCATGGTGGCGCCACCCGATCACGGCCGTGCTGACGGTTCGGGGGTGCGCGCGAGGGTGCGTGACGTGCGGCGCGTCGGACGCGGCGTTCAAGCGCTTCATGCCGGGGCGGCACCCGCTGTTTCGCAGCCCCGAGGCGATCGCCGCGCAGGTGCGGACGCTGGCGTCGTTCACGCGCGCGCCGATCTTCCTCGTTGGCGACATCAACGACGGCGGCCCGGCGTACGCGCGGGACGTGGTCGAGGCGCTGGGCCGCACGCCGGTGGCCAATCGCGTCGTGTTCGAATTCTTCGAACCACCGCCGGCGGACCTGCTGCAGCGCATCGACGCCGCGGTCTCACGCTGGGGCGCCGAACTGTCGCCCGAGAGCCACGACGAAGCGATCCGCGCCCGCCTCGGCAAGGCTCGCTACACGAACGAGCAGTTGGAGGCCGGGCTCGCGTCGATGCTCGCCCTCCGCTGCGAGAACCTGGACATGTTCTTCATGATCGGGCTGCCGGGCCAGAGCCACCGCAATGTCCTCGAGATGGTGGACGCCATCGAGCGGCTCTTCTCGCGCTTCGACCGCCGGCTCTCGGCGTTCATCACCCCCATGGGTCCGTTCATCGATCCGGGCAGCGACGGCTTCGAACAGGCCGAGGCGCAGGGTTATCGGATCCGCGCCCACACGCTGGCGGAACACCGGGCGCTGCTCGATCAGCAACGTGACTGGGAGTCGTTCCTGAACTACGACACGGACGCGATGACCCGGACGGAGATCGTGGACGCGACCTACGACGGCGCCGAGCGCCTGAACGCCCTCAAGGCCAGGTTCGGCAGAATCGAGCCCGCGCAGGCCGCGGCGGTGGCCCAACGCATGGCATCGGCTCGAGCGCTGCGGCGGAGCCTCGCCCAAGCCGGCGGCGGTGAACTGGACCCGGCCGTGCATCGCGCGCTCGTCGGGGAGATTCGCGCATTCTCCGAAGCCACCGTCAACGACAAGGCCGAACTGTTTCCACCGGCCGCGTTCCTGCGCAACTTCCGACTCGGCGGGATCCTGCGGCTGCTGGCCCGCGAGGCGCTGCACGGCGTCCGGCGCCGGCCCCGCCACACGCAAGTCCGGCCCGGCCGCTGAGCTCCTAGGGCTGACGCCCCAGAATCCTGGCCTGGACCTCGGTCGGCGACATCTGCATATGGCAGGGCGCGCACTCCCTGCTCGGCTGGTGGTTGCGCCGGTCCACGTGACAACTCACGCAGAACGTGCGGTCGCCGGTGAGCAGGGCGAGCGTCTCGCGCGCATGACACTGGGTGCAGACCAGGTGGTCGGCGGCCGTATGAGATGCGAGCAGCCTCGTGGTGTGGCAGGCGCTGCAGTCGGCCGCCTCGCGGTGATGCGCCTCGTGGCACGCGGTGCACGCCACGACCGTCGTGATCGCCGCGCGCGACGCGTGACAGCGCGTGCACTCCACCGTGGAGTGGGCGCCGTGCCGGAACGCGACCTCGCGCGACGTCGGCGCGCCGGCCGGCCGCAGGTGGAGCGGCAGCGTCACCGAATCCGTCCGGGTCGCCAGATCCTGCTGGTGGTGGCACGTGGTGCACGTCAACGCCGACGTGACGTGGTGACACGCGCTGCATGCCGCCGCCGTCACCGTCGTCTTGCCGTGCCCTGGATCGGGCTGGCGGCCACCGGCCGCGAAGTAGTCCGCGGACGAGTGACATTGGCTGCACGCCACGCCGGCGCGGACCACATGATCCGCGTGGCTGAACCGCTGACCGAACATCGTGGCGCCCACGGCCTCGATGCCGTAGTGGCAATAGGCGCACGACACCGCCGCGGGATCAGGTCCCAGCGCGGGTGGCGGCGGCACCGGCACCCCGGCGCCTCGATACGCGGCCCCCACGTTGCGGATTGCCGAACGCAGCAACGCGTCGGAACCGACCACGTTGTGCAGTCCCCCGCCGTGGATGACCAGCGTGACGTCCGCCCTCGCGGAACGGAGTTCCGCCTGGGCGCCGGGCCGCGCGGCGAGCCGCGTGTCCGCTCCGGCCGCGGACACGTAGGCGTCGGCCACCCGGCTGCGCCAACCGAGGCCCTCGTGCCAGCGGGTCAGCATGTCACCGTACCTGGAGCCGTGGCATCCGGTGCATGCCCGCCCGATGGCGGCCAGCCGCGGTCCGGCGGCCGTGTCGGCCAGCGTCGCGTCGGTGTGACAGGACCGGCAGCCGACCCGGGCCAGGAACATCCGGTCGGGCCGCAGCGACGTGTCGGGGCTCAGCCCCTGGAACAGCGCCTGGGTGGCCTCGTGCGCTCGGGCATGGCAGGTGGCGCAGCGCGCCGACGCCTCCACCCCCTTGCCCGTCATCGTGGCGTGGACGCCCGGATGACAGCTCGTGCAGTCGAGCCCCACGGGGCCGGACGCCCCCGTGATCGCGCGGGGGGACGGCACCTGCCGGCCCGGCGTCCAGGCGACGAGGGCCGCGGTGGCCAGCGCAGCCACGAGCCCATGGACGATCCGGCGCCGCCCGGGATGCATGAGTATTAACTCAAGAGCGCGTAGATCACGAGCAGGACCAGGACCACCCCCACCGCCAGCGCCGCGAAGCCGAGGGTCATGGACCAGAGGTAGGTCGCGCGCGACGGCGCCGTGGCCTGCAACTGCCCCAGACGGTCCTCGCGCTGGTTCCGTTCGTATTCCAGGGGATGCTCCTCCTCGAAGTACGCCGCCGTGGCGCGGCCCGTGAAGATCACGAGGTCGATGGGGAACTTCTCGGGACGCAGGTGCACGTTGAAGAAGTGGATCGTGAAGATGAAGCCCAGCGCGAGCAACGCTTCATCGCCGTGGACGATGGTGGCCACGTTGAAGAGCCATCCCGGGAGAAACCGGGCGAAGAACGTGGGAAACCAGAGCAGCAAGCCGGAACCGCCGATGATGGCCACGCCCCAGAACACCGCCCAGTAGTCGAACTTCTCCATGTAGCTGAAGCGATCGAACTTGGGGTGGGGACCAAGGCCCAGAAACCATTTGAACATGCCCACGACATCCCGGATGTCCTTGGGCTGGGGCACCATGCTCCGCGGGCCCCAGAAGATGGACATCTTGTCGTCGGCCCTGATCAGTTGGCGCGTCACGGCGGCCAGATGGATGAAGAAGTAGCCGAACGTGATGGCGGCGCACACCCGGTGAATGAACCCGGCCGAGCCAGGCCCGCCCAGAAACCGCATGAACGGCGCGGCCCAGGGCGCGTAGGCGAAGCGGAGCGGGATACCGGTGGCCACGAGGCCGAGGAACGAGATGATCACCAGAGCGTGGATCGTCCGCTCGATGGGCCCGAAGCGCGTGAGGTAGGGGCCCTGCCCCTGATCGGAAACGGCCATCGGGGTATTCATGGGTGCTTCTCCTTCTCCTCGTTCGTGACCGGTGGCTCCGCGTCATGCGTGGCGCGGCCGCGCAGCCGATCCACGGTGATCCGGCCCAGCCACATCAGCGTGTGCAACCCGAAGAAGAGGAAGACACTCACCAACAGCGCGGTCATGAACAGCCAGGTCCAGAAGAGCCGCGGATACGCCTGCCGGTTCCGCGGGTCGCCGTGGGGCTGATACTGGACAAAGTTCGCGTTGGCGGTGGGGTGACACTGGCCACACGTCTTCACCAGGTTGGTCGGGTAGACCGACGACTTGGGATCCGTGGACGGCAGCATGTTGTGCGGCGTATGGCAGTCGCTGCACTTGGCGGTGAGCCCGAAACCGAGCTCGGTGACCTGGCCGTGGTAGGTCTCGAAGTACGTGTCGTATTCCTTCTCGTGGCACGAGCCGCATTCCTTGACCACGCCACGGAACCAGACCGGATCCGACGCGGGCACGATCTGGTGCGACGAGTGGCAGTCGATGCACACCGGCGCCGCATGCCCCGTCGGCGTCTTGGCGCCCGTGCGCAGCGCTTGCCCGTGCGACGATTGGTTGAACGTCTCGACCACGCCGGCGTGGCACTTGCCGCACGTCCCGGTGATGTTCGCGCGGTTGATCGTCGATTGGGCCGAGTCGGGGGGCAGGATGAGGTGCGCGCTGTGGCAGTCACTGCACGTGGCCGACACCACCAGCCCCGCCTTGGTCATGGCCGTGCCGTGGACCGTCTTGTAGTACGAGCTCACCGCCGTCCGGGCCTGCGCCTGATCGGCCGCGCCGAAATACGTGCCGATGATGCTGGGATTGGCGTGACAGCCGCCGCACAGCGAGGCCACGTTCAGCGGGTAGGTGGGCGAGCGGGGATCGTCGGCGCCGAGGATGTGGTGCGTTCCGTGGCAGGTCGTGCACGTGGGCGCCTTGCCGTTGGTGACCGCATCGGGCGCGTGAATCGATCGCGCCCAATCGTCCCCCTCCTTCTGGTGGCAGCTCTGGCACGGGACGGCGATGACCTTCGCGTCACGATGGGGGTATCCGCCAGCGAACGCTGGGTGGCAGCTCGTGCAGCTGAGTCCGGCATGCTTCGAGTCGTGCAGCAGGGTATCGGGAACGAACAGCGCCGAGTCGCCCCTGACCGTCCCCGCCTTTCCCACGAGGAAATCCCTGTTCCCGTGGCACTTCTGACACTCGACCACGCCCGCCCGCTGCTGCGCCGCGGCGGGCGTCGGCATAGCCAGACCGAGGATCGCAACGCCGAGCAACCACAGCGTCGTTCCGATCACCTCGCGCGTCAGCGTGTGACGGGCGCCGACCACGCTCGATCCCCAACCGCCCTGCGCTCTCGATCGTCTCAAGACCACCTTCCCGCTATGCGTTCACGTGCGACATCGAATCGGATCCCGGGCGTTCCGCCCGGCGGTTCCGGACCGGCACGATTGCAGCCGGGTGTAAAGGAGCCTCGCGTCAGGGACCTACCAATAGGAGATGCCCCGAGCCTTCGTAGGGGTTTGCCCCTACGATCATTTCTTCAGCGGATTCGTCAGGTGGCATACCATGCACATCTGCATGTTGCGTGATCCCATGGCCTGCGCGTTGAAGTCGGGTCCATGCGGATTGACGTGCATTCCCAGGCTCGAGTGGCAGCGCAGGCAGTCGCGCTGCTGGTGGCAGCTGGTGCACGTGGTGAGCCCCTGACGCGCCGCCTGCCCGTGCTGCAGCAGCCACAGCGGCTGTCCGGTGTGGGCCGTGCCGCGGACCCCGCCCGTGGTGGCGATGCCGCTCTTCTGGTGGCACGACCGGCAGAACGTTTCGACGCGGTGGCAGGAGCTGCAGTTCTGGTCCTGCGTGTACGCGCTGTTGGCGTGCCGCGCCATGAAATCGTCGGGATGGAAATCCCGCCGGGTCGAGACCCCGTCGTGACACGACGTGCAGTCGCGCGGCTGATGGCAACCCTGGCAGTTGAGTTGTCCGCTGGCCGCGGCGGACTTGTGGTTGGTGGCGAAGCCGTCGGGATGCACGTGCACGCGCATCAGGACCGTGTCCTGCGGCGCGAGGGGCCGGGTCACCTCGGCCGCGTTCACCGCGCGGGCGGGCGGCGCCGCATCGAGCGGCGCTGCGCCTGCGCGCGAGGCTTTCACCAACACCACGCCGGGCGCCCGGCCCGGCTTCGCGTCGGGCAGCTTCGCGATGACGTCGGCTCCCAGATTACCGATGTGGCAGGAGCGGCAACTGGTCTGCGTGTGGCAGCTTGCGCAGGTCTGCGGATTGGCGCGGGCGTCCGCCCCATGGCCGTACGCCCACTTGGTCTCGCGGTGCGCCGCCGGCGTGAAGTACACCGGCAAGACGTTGCGCACGAGCGATGCCACCCGCGCGTCGCTGCCCAGCGCCTTGATGGCGGGCAGCTTGTCGGCGTTGGGATGGCAGCGCGCGCAACTCTCTCTCGCATGGCAGATGGCGCACTGGGCCATCTGGCCGGCGTTCTGCGGCGCGTGCCTGGCCAGCCAGTCGGGATTGCTGTGCGACGACGGCTTCGGGAACGCCGCGATCGCCGTCGCCGAGAGAGTCGTGGCCTGGACGAGCGTTTTGTGACAGGTGGAACAGTCGGCGGAGGCGGCCAGGTGCTGCGGCGCCCGATGGCACGCGAGGCACGCGGAGGGATCCGCGCCCGCGATGTGCATCCACGCCGTGTCGCGCCCGGCCTGCAGTCCGTGACAGTTGGCGCAGTCGGCGGCGGTGCCGCCCTGCGCCGACATCGTCGCGTGCTCGGTGTGCGAGAACTTGAGATTCGTCACGCGCGCGGACGGCCCCGTCCACGCGATGCGCCGGACGTCGCTGCCGTTGTGGCACTGCGCGCAGTCATCCGGACTCGGGAACATGAGCGCCGAGTCGCCGCTGACGATCCCGCTGTGGCAGCCCGCGCACGTCGGGAAGAGCTTGGCATGCTGCGCGTGCGGGAACGGAGCCCGCGATTGCTGCATGGCGAGCGCCGCCGTCGCCACCAGGAGGACCACGGGAACGATCAGGCGCCGGATGGTGACCTTCATGGCCGCCTCACCGGGCCAACGGTCCAGCCCCCGCCCCCGCTTCCCGGCTCGCCCCCCACACGCCACTCGAGGCGAAGGCTCACCCGCCGCTGGTTCCAGTCGGCGATGTCGGGCTGGTCCTTGCCGGTGTGACGATACAGGGTGGCGTCGCCGGCCAGCCGCAGGTCCGGGGCGATCTGGTACGCGCCCTCCAGGCCGGCGCCGAGCACGCGTCCCTCGCCCACCGTGAACTCATAAATATTCTGGAAAGCCATACCGTGCACCGCCAGCGAGCCGCGGCTGCTCGGCTGCCAGCGGAGGGCCACGTCGCCGTCGGTGCTCGACGCGCCGAAGTTGATGTCCATGTCGTAGCTGCCCTGCACCGTCCATGCGTTGGTGGCGCGCGCCGAGCCGGTGGCGCCCACGTGCCAGCCGCTGTTCCGCAGCGGCAGCCAGGCGACGCCGGTGTAGGTGTTGGCGTACGCGCGGTAGCCGCCCGAGACGCCGAACGTCGCGCGCGCGCCGGGCGCGGACCATGTGAGGTTTGTGGTGCCTTCGTTGTAGCCCACCGGCGAGAAGGCGCCCCAGATGGTCCACAGATCGAAGTACGGCGAGTAGTGGCGGAATTCGAACCGCGAGCCCACGCCGTGCCAGGGATTGAAGACCACGTGCGCCGTCAGATCGTTGAACGTCTCGGTGGCCAGATCGCGGGTGGCGTCACCGCCCACGGACGCGTTGCCGAACCGGAACTCGGCGTTTGCCGCGACCCGCTCCGAGTACAGCGCTCCCCGATCGTTGCGCACCTCGCGCTGGTACTGGAACTGCATCACGCCGTCGGCACTCGGGCGGATCTGCACCTGGCCGCCCAGGAGGAACGACTGGTCCACGGGCGGAATGTCCTCCACCGGGGAGAGCGCCGCAGCGCCGAGCGCGCGGTCGAGCCCCTGGATCAGGGTGCCGCCGCCATAGAGGTTGATCCCGATCGCCCGCATGGGATGCACATCCACCGACGCGCCGTCGAAGTTGAACATTCCGAGGCCGGACGCGATCCATTGCCGCCCCAGGCGCGCCAGCAGCGCCGAGCGGTCATACTCCACGTACGCCGCGAGCACGTCGAACGACTGCGTGGCCTGCGGCCAGAGGTCGCGCGCGTCGCCCTCGGCGGTGCGGCCGCGCAGCTGCGCGTGTACGCTGAGGCCGGGCCCGATCCCCCACGCCGTGATGTCGAGGTCCTGCATGAGCGCGGTGAGGTTGGCCCGCGGCGCGGATTTGTAGAAGTAGCAGTAGGGATCGCCGGCCACGCAGTTGGTGAGCACCCCGCTCGGCGTGCGCCGGAACAGCGTGGACACCGAATCGGTGGCGGCGAACGGCACGCTGTCGGTGACCACCGGCCGCATGTCCAGGAACTGCACCGAGCTCGACCCCTGGATGATCCCGCCCTGAGCGCGCGCCCGCCCCACGGCGACCACCAGCAGCCCGAGGACGGCGAGTCCCGATCGGATGACGCGCCTCATTGCTTGCTCCCGTCCTTGCTGCATGCGTCGTGTCGTCGCCGCGCGGGTCCCGGCGCACGTGCGGGCCGGGAAGGTGTTCCTCCCCGGCCCGCCCCCATGGCTATGCATCATCACGTCTCGGCTCTTCGTCCCGCTCAGTGCTGCGGGTTCTGCAGAACATTGTTCAGGTTCACCTTCTCGGCCGCCGGGATCCCGTAATCGATCGTGATCTGCTTGATCGTCGCGGTCATCAGCGCTTCGATGAGGAATGGATTGTGCACGTACGCCCCGGGCGCTCTCGAGAGGCTGAGGTTGAACTTGGCGCCCTCACCCGTGGTGTACCGACCGTCGGTATTGCTGAATTCGGTGGACGGGATCTTGGCAATCATGTGGGTGAGCGTGGAGTCGAGCAGGCTGAACCGCTGTTCGACGGTCAGCATCAACGACTTCGCGACGTCCGGCGACCCGTGGCAGCCGCTGCCCGTGCAGGCCGCGAACGTCCGCTGCGAGATGTCGCAGTCCGTATTCGTTGGCTTGCCGGTGGAGTCGATGCACGGAATGGCGAGGAAGAGGTGCCCCGTCGCCTGGAAGACGAAGTTCCCCGTGGCCGGATCAGTGACCGTGAACCGGTTGACGTGACAGGTCGCGCACAGCGCCGGATTCCGATCGGAGCCATGGGTGGCGACGATCGTGTCGGTACCCACCGTGGACATGTTTGGCGGAATCCACCCGGCGTAGCCGAGCAGGGTCGGCCCTTCCGGAGAGTGCGCGCCGCTCGACGCGCTCGTCAGATCGGGCGTGGCGCGGCGGTGGTGGCACTTCATGCACAGGTTCTGCGTTTCGTCGGGCACGTCCACCGGGAACCGCAACTGGTGATCGCTGTTGTTGTTGGCATGCGGGTCGTGGCAGACGGCGCAGGTGGTGCCCACGGGCTTCACGCCGAGTCCGGCCTTCTCCACGTAGTTCGTGTTGATGCCCCACGACGCCAGCGCGCCCTGCCCGCTGTGGCACATGTAGCACGACGCGTTCGTGGCCGCGCTGCCGCGAGTTTCGACGATCGCGTGGCCCGAGAGCTTCCATTCGTCCACGAACGGCTCGTGCGTGCCGGTGTGGCACTCGCCGCAGCCGTTGCCGAACGAGGTCCCGGTGTCGACGGCGATCGACGCCAGCGGCGTGTTGGCCAGACTGGGCGCGGACACGTGGCCCAGGCCGGCGCCATGGCAACTCTCGCATTGCACGTCATGGTACCGGGCATCCTTGGTGGCCGTGTATCCCACGGCATCACTGGTGGCCGCATTGCCGTTCTTGCTTACGGTATGGCAGGGCTCGCAGGCCGCGGTGGCGTGCCCGCTGGCCTGCAGATCGGCCCACGCCGTGGCATGCTTGGTTCCCGCCCACTGCGTCTGTTTGTCCACGTGGCAGTTGCCGCACACGGTCTGCTTGGTAACGGTATCGGCATAGCCCACGAAGTTCGCCGCCGCCGCCGAGGGCGTGGTGAAACCCGGCTCGTTCCGGTAGACGAGCTTCTCGCTGGTGCACGAGGAGGCGGCCAACGCGGCAACCAACACCGCGGCAAGCCGCGCCAGCACCGGACTCTTGGATGTTTTCATGTGATGTTTCTCCGCACTCCATGGGGGGAGGCGTGGGAACTGCATCGACCTCACGCTGCGTGGCATCCCGTGACTGTATCGCTCGTGCGGACAACCTCCGCGCGATGCAATGTGCGGGCGTCTAAGTAGCGCCACCGTCAGTGGATGCCGGAGATTTGTGGGGCATACGCCTACAGACGTGTCATGTGTTTACCGTGGCGCATCCACGCGTTCCCGCCTGTCGGGGGTGACCGGATACGACAGCGGGGTACGGAGCTCTGAGAGCTCCGCACCCCGCCGTACGCCCGCACCAGCCCCCGCGATCAGCGGTTGTTGGCCGCCATCTGCGGGAGGATATTCGCCAGGTTCACGCTGATCTTGGGCGCGATCCCGTAGTCCATCTGGACCTGCTTGATACTGCTCGTGAGCAGCGTTTCCATCAGGAACGGGTTGTGCTCCGCGCTCCCGACCTTCTCCGCCAGCATGAGGTTGAACTTCGCCCCGATCGCGGTGTTCATCGTCGTCTTCTTCAACTCGGTGGCCGGGATCTGCACCAACTGGCTGTTGAGCGCCGAATCGAGCAGGGCCAGGCGGCCCTCCACGGCCGTCATCGCCGAGCGCGCAGCCGCCGGACTGCCATGGCAGCCGCTGGTCGCGCAAGCGGCGAACGACCGCTGGGAAATGTCGCACGCGCCGGTGGTCGGGACACCCTGGGCATCCAGACAGGGTGCGGCCGCAAACGTGTGGCCCATGTAGCTCGTGACCAACGCGCCGTTGGCGTCGTTCACCGTCATCTTGCCCATGTGGCAGGTCACGCAGAGGTTCGGATTGGCGGACGAGCCATGCGTACCGACGATGGTGTCGGGACCGGTATAGTTGGGCGGGAACCAGCCGGCGAAGCCGAGGAGCACCGGACCTTCCGGCGCCATCGGGGCATACGAGCTGGCCGGCGCGGCCGGCTTGCCATTGCGCTGGTGGCACCGCATGCAGAGGTTGCCGGCGGTGTCGGCCACGTTGATTGGGTAGCGCAGTTGCGCCGTATTCGGACCGCCGTGCGGGTCATGGCAGACCGCGCAGGTGATCGTCATCGGGTTCGTGGCCGACTGGCCCGCTTCCACATAGTTGGTGTTCACGCCCCATTTGGTGAGCGCGTCCTGGCCAACGTGGCAATACGTGCACGAGGCGTTACCCAAGGCATGCGCCTCGGGGTGGGCATGGCCGGCGTCGGCCGTCTTCACCCATTCATCCACGAACGGGTCGTGACTGCCCGTGTGGCACTCGCCGCATCCGTTGCCGAATGCCGTGCCGGTGTCAACCGCGATCGACGCCAGCGGACGGTTGCCGAGTCCCGGGGCCGTGACGTGCGTGAGACCGGCGCCGTGACAGCTCTCGCACTGGACGTCCTCGTACCGCGCGTCCTTGGTGGCGACATAGCCAACCATTGTGTCGCTCGCGGCGTTCCCATTCGGGCCGACCGTGTGGCACGGCACGCAGGACGCGCCGGCGTGCCCGCTGGCCTGCAGGTCCGCCCATGCGTTTGCGTGCTTGGTGGTCACCCATTTGGCCTGCTGATCCACGTGACACGTTCCGCACACCGTCTGCTTGGTGAGGGTGTCCGCGTAGCCGACGTAGTTTCCGGCCGCAGCCGGGGGCGTGGTGAAGCTTGGTTCACTCCGATACGTGATCTTTTCGCTGGTACACGACGAAGCGACCACTGCGCCCACCAACAGCACAGCCAGCCGCCCCGCAACCGGACCAATTGAGGCTCTCATTCGCATGTTCTCCGCACTCCGTGGGGCGCGTGGACTCGTGACGTTTTGAGATGATGCTGCTCGCGTATTTTCATGTGTATTGCCATGGATTGCCTTCCTAGGCGAGGTGCAATGTGCCGTGCCACGTCCAGCGCAACCGTCGGAGGATGCCGGAGATTTGTGCGGGTTCCACCGACCCGTATGTCGTGGGTTTGCCCGCGGGCTCGCGCGCGCCCCACGCTGTGCGCATTTGCCCGACACAACACGAGCGACTCGCCTGACTGACGCGCCGCGCCGGCTTTCCCAGCTTGGCCTCCATGCGGCGGTGTCCACCGCCGCTACGAACGTGGGAGGATCGATGTGCCTTGGTGTGCCAGGCCGCGTGCTCGCGGTGAACGGCCAGATCGCGCAGGTGGACTTCTTCGGCGTGAAGCGCGAGACGCGCCTCGACGTCATCGACGAGCCCGTCGCCCCCGGCGATTACATCCTCAACCACGTCGGGTTCGCCATTCGCCGCATTCCTGACGACGAGATCGGCGAGACGCTGGCGCTCTACGAGTTGCTGCTCCGCGAGGCCGAGAGCGACATGATGGCGGCCGACGTGCGCGGCGAGATCCACGCCAGCGCACCCGCCACGGCGCGCAACCCGTCCGCGGGTTCCCCCGGTGCCTGACGCCGCCGGCGCAGCCACGCGCCCCAAGGGCGCCGAAGAACTCAAGTTCCGCGATCCGGCCCGCGCCCGCGCGCTCGCCGACGCCATCGGCCACACCTGCGCGCAGATCGGCCGCACCCCGGTCACGGTGATGCACGTCTGCGGCAGCCACGAGCAGTCGATCGCCAAGTTCGGGCTGCGCGCCACCTTCCCCGACGCGCTCGATGTGATCATGGGCCCGGGATGCCCGGTGTGCGTCACCGATCTGCCCGAGGTGGACGAGGCCGTGGTGCTCGCCGAGGACGGTGTGCGCGTGGTCACCTACGGCGACATGCTGCGCGTGCCGGGCACGGTGCGGTCGCTGGCCGAGGTCCAGTCGATGGGCGGGCACGTGGACGTGGTGTACAGCGCCGCGCAGGCGGTGGACATCGCGCGCGAGTCCAACGAGCCCGTGGTCTTCTTTGCCAGCGGATTCGAGACCACCGCCGTGGCCACGGCGGCGATCATCGTCAACGACCCGCCGCCCAACTTCTACGTGCTCTCGGCGCACAAGTACATCCCGCCGGTCATGGAGATCGTGGCCGAGATGCCCGACACGCGCATCGAGGGCTTCCTCGCCGCCGGACACGCGGCGACGATCACCGGCTGGGGCATCTTTGAACGGTTCGTGGAGCGGCACGGCATCCCCGTGGTCGTCGCGGGCTTCGAGCCGCTCGACATTCTGGCCGGACTCGCGCAACTCGTGGAGTTGATCCGCGACAAGGATCACCGCGTGGTGAATGCCTTCCCTCGCTGCGTGACGCGCGACGGCAATCGCGTGGCGCAGCAGCAACTCTGGCGCGTGTTCCGCACCACCGGCGGCAACTGGCGCGGCATCGCCCACGTACCCAACGGCAATCTCCGCCTGCGCGACGAGTATGCGCGCCTCGACGCGCGCCGCCAGTTCAAGATCGACCTCAAGCGGCTCTGGACGCAGGCACCGCCCGCCCTCACGCAACTGTGCGTCTGCGGCGACATCATGGCCGGCATCTCGTCGCCCGAGAAGTGCGCGCTGTTCGGCAAGGAGTGCGTGCCCGACGCGCCGGTGGGCGCCTGCATGGTGAGCAGCGAAGGAACCTGCCGCATCTGGCACCAGTACGGAGGGCACCCCAGGCTATGAGCACCGCCATCAACGACGACGCGGTCCGCGCCCACTCCGGCCGTCGCGACCCGACGATCGTCATGAAGCACGGCGCCGGCGGCCGCGCCATGCGCCGGTTGATCCAGGAGACCCTCACCCGCGGATTCATTGACATCGCCGTGGACGGCTTCGGCATCGCCGCCATGGACGACGGCGCCGCGCTCCGCCTGGGCGACCGATGGCTGGTCGTGACCACCGATTCGCACGTCGTGCAGCCGGTGTTCTTCCCGGGCGGCGACATCGGACGCCTCGCCGTGGCCGGCACGGTCAACGATCTGGCGATGATGGGCGCCACCGAACCCCTGGGCCTCACCTGCGCGCTCATCGTCGAGGAGGGGTTCACCTTCGCCGATCTCGAGCGCGTGCAGCAGTCCATGGTCGACACCTGCCGCGAGGCCGGCACCACCGTCGTCACCGGCGACACCAAGGTGATGGGACGCGGCGAACTCGATGGCGTGGTGATCAACACCACCGGCGTGGCCGTGGCCGACCACATCGTGCGCGACTCCGGATTGCAGGTGGGCGACCGGATCATCGTCACCGGCAATGTGGGCGATCACGGCATGGCGTTGATGGCGCATCGCCACCACCTGGCCATCGACGCCGAGCTGTCGTCGGACGTCGCGCCGATCAACGGGATGATCCGCAGCGCCCTCGCTGCCGGCCGCGGCGCCGTGTCGGCGATGAAGGACCCGACGCGCGGCGGCCTGTCCAGCGCCCTGCACGAGATGGCCGAGAAGGGCGGCGTGGGCATTTACATCCGCGAGGCGGACGTGCCGGTGAACCCGGTGGTCCGCGCCGTGGCCGAGATGCTTGGCCTCGACCCGCTGCACGTGGCCAACGAGGGCAAGGCGGTGCTCGGCGTGCGCGGCGACGACGCGACGGTCGCCGCGGTGCTCGACGCGTTGCGCGGGCACGCCTCCGGCGTGAATGCCGCCGTGATCGGCGAATGCGTGAGCACACGCGTCGGCGACGTGGTGCTGGACACCGGGCTCGGCAAGCGCCTGCTCTCGGAGTACGAGGGTGAGTTGCTGCCGCGCATCTGCTGACGGGAGCGCCGCCATGGCCATGGAACACATCCATATAGAACGCGACGGCCCGGTGGGCACCCTCGTCATCGATCGGCCCGATCGGTTCAACTCCATGGACGTGGAGACGGCGCGCGATTTCCGGAAAGCCGGATTGCAGCTGGCGCGCGCCGCGGACGTGCGCTGCGTGATCGTGCGCGGCACCAACGGCATCTTCTGCAGCGGCGCAGACCTCAAATACATCCGCGCCCAGGGCTCGCCGCAGGACTTCGGCTACCTCCGCCCCGACGGCACCGCCGCCCCCCCGGGATTCGGCGACAGCTTCAAGGAGATCCTCGAGTACATCCACAGCACGATCTCGGAGATCAAGCGCGCCCCCAAGCCGTTCATCGCCGCGGTGGACGGCGTGGCGGCGGCCGGCGGCTTCGGCATCGCCATGGCCTGCGACCTGGTGTTCGCGTCGGACCGCGCCACCTTCGAGTGGGCATACCACAAGACGGGACTCACCGGCGCCGAGAGCTCCACCTTCTTCCTCCCGCGGCTGATCGGACTGCGCATGGCCATGGGGCTCGTCCTGCTCAACCCGCGGCTCGGCGCCGCGGAGGCCAAGGACCTTCGCCTCATCAACGACGTCTTCCCGCGCCAGCAGTTCGACGCCGACGTGATGGCGATCGCCCAGCGCATCGCCGCCGGTCCCACCAAGGCCTACGCGGTGGCCAAGAGCCTCATCAACCAGGCGGCCGGCGTCGACCAGCTCGACTACCATCTGGACGAGGAGCTGCAACACCTCGTCCGCTCCGCTGACGGTCCGGATTTCTCGGATGGCCTCAACGCGTTCTTCGACAAGCGTGCCGCCGTGTTCGAGGGCGAGGGATGAGACGCCACGGGGCCAACAGCACCTCCGGCCCGGCGCGAGGCGCCTTCGGGGTGATTGCCACGTGCGTGTGGCCGCCGTGCAACTCGCCGATCACGCTCACGGCCAGCGCCCGCAACCCCGCGGGCCATGTCACCTGGATTCCGGATCCCCCGCGCCCGGAGCGCCACGCCGCCACCGCGAAGGCCACCAGAAGCGCCGCGATGTACTCCACGCTGGTCCACCGGCCGCCCACTACCACGGCCAGCGTGCGGCCGCCCTTGGCGCGGCTGTCTTCACGAGCTCGGATCCTGTCGATGATGAGGATACTGGCAGTCAGCGCCGCCGCCGGCCGGCTGGTCGCCGCTCGCGTGGACGACAGCGCGTCCGGCACGAGGTAACCGCCTCAGCGCTGCTACGGTCGGTGAATTCCTCACAGTGTCCGGGGCACACCCCCGATGCCAAGGGGCAGGGCCGAATTCGAATCTAGGAACGTGGGCCTGCACCCGCACCCGACCCACAAGGGGGAGGGGATCATGTTCAACGCCACACCGCATGCGCCGGCTGCGCACGGCGATCCGTCCGCGCTCGATGCGCTCCTCGAGGCAGAGCGGGAGGTCGGGCTGGACCTGCAGCGTGCCGAGCGCGAGGCCGAGCGCCTGATGGTTGAAGCGCGCGCCGCGGCGGCCGCTGCCGACGAACAGGCGGAGCGCGAGTTGCGCCACATCCTGCAGCTGCTCGACGAGCAGGCCGCCACGCAGCGCGTGACGGACGCCAATGCGGTTCGCGCCGAGGCCGATCGCCGCGCGCGGCTGTTCGCCGAGGCCGACGACGTGACGATCGCCGCGATCGCCGAACGGCTGCTCACCGTCGTCGCGCCGGCAACCCCCGTGTCATGATCATCCCCATGGCGCGGGTGCGCGTGCTCGGACCCAGAGACCGGTTCGACGACGCGCTCCAAGCCGTGCAGGACTTCGGGCAGCTCCAACTGGCCGAGGCGCGGAGCCGCGCCGGCGTGCAGTCGGCGCACCTCGACCCGCGCGCCGAGCGGCGCCGCGCGCAACTGATGCGCGCGCTCGACGAGACCGACGAGGCGCTGCGCGCCCTCGCCGTCGCCGGCACCGGGCCGGCGCAACGCAACGCCACCGTGCAGGACTTCGCGCGCTGGGCGCGCCTGGCCAATCACACGGCGCGCGAGGCCCGCGCGCTGCGAAGCCGCGAGACCGCGCTGGACGAGGAACGGGCGCTCGTCACCCGCTACCGCGATTTCCTCTCCGCGGTGCTGCCGGCGGTGCGTCGGGTGGCGGACACGCCCCGCCTCACCAGCCACGCCGTGGTCGTACCCGAGTCGGGGCGGGCCACGGTCGATACCCTTGCCAAGGCGCTCCGCGACCAATTGGGCGCGGAGTTCTCGATGACCACGCGCGAGCTCGCGGGCGGCGACCTGGCCATCCTCCTCGTCCTGCCCCGCGAATTCAGCGCCAAGCTCGACGCGCGGCTAGCCGAGGCGCGAGTGCCCGAGGTTCCGCTGCCCGCGGCGTACCGCGACATGCCCCTCGAGCAGGCGGTGCCCAGGATGCTCGCGCGCCTGGTCGACATTCCGGCGGAGGTCGAGGCCTGCCGCGCCGAGCGCCGGGAGATGGCCCGCGCCCGCGGCCCCGAACTGCGCGCGGCTCGCGCCGCGATCGAGGATTGGCTGGCCGCCGCCAGCGCCCACGAGCACACGGCGGTCACGCCGCACGCGTTCGCCATCGAGGGGTGGCTGCCCGAGCGGAGCGTGCCCGGATTGACGCGCCGCATCTCCGCCGCCGTCGGCCCCACGGTGGTGGTCGAGACCGTGGCGCGCGAGGACTGGGGAGCGCAAGACGCGCCGGTGGTCCTGTCGAATCCCAGGCTGTTCCGCCCATTCGAGGCCGTGATCGGTCTGCTCCCGCTGCCACGCTACGGCACGATCGATCCCACACCGTTCGTGGCCGTGTTCTTTCCGCTGATGTTCGGCATGATGCTCGGCGACGCGGGGTACGGTGTGCTGCTCGCCGGCCTGGCCCTGCTGGTGCACGCGCGCGCCCGGCCGGGTTCACTCCTCCAGACCGCGGCCCGGATCGCCGGACCGTGCGCCGCGTTCACGATCATCTTCGGCGTACTGTACGGCGAGTACTTCGGAGACCTCGGCCTCCGGCTGTTCGGCCTCCACCCGATCATCTTCGATCGCGAACGCGCGGTGTTCGCCGCGCTCGCCGCGGCCGTCGGACTCGGCGTGGTGCACGTGGTGCTCGGTCTCGTGCTCGGCGCCATCACGTCGTACCGCAAGGAGCCCAAGCACGCGCTGGGCAGCGGCGTGTCGGCGTTGATGGTGCTGTTGGTCGTGGCCGCGCTGCTCGCCGCGTTCGAGGTGCTCCCCTCCCGGCTGTTCACGCCGGCGGTGGTCGTGCTCCTGATTGCCTTTCCGGTGCTCGTGTTCGCCGAGGGGCTCATCGCGCCGGTGGAGCTGCTGGCCACGCTCGGCAACGTGCTGTCCTACGCGCGCATCATGGCCATCGGCACCGCGTCGGTGATGCTGGCCGTCGTCGCCAATCAGATGGCCGGCGCCGTGGGCAGCACCGTGGTGGGCCTGGTGTTCGCGCTGCTGTTCCATCTCGTGAACTTCGCTATCGGCGTGTTCAGCCCGGCGATTCACGCGTTCCGCCTCCACTATGTGGAGTTCTTTGGAAAGTTCTACAGCCCGGGCGGGCAACCGTACACGCCTTTCGGTCATCGCTTCGCGCCGCCCGCACCCGAGACGTCGAGGACATCGTCATGAACATGATGTGGATCGTACTCAGTGCCGCCGGCGTGATGAGCGTGGCCGCCCTCGCCACCGCGTGGGCCCAATCCAAGATCGGCAGCGCCGGCGCCGCCGCGCTGGCGGAGAAGCCCGAGCTCGCGGGGACGATCATCGTGCTCGTCGCCATTCCCGAGACCATGGTGATCCTCGGATTCATCGTGGCCGTGCTGATCCTCCTCCGAGCCGGCGGCGGAGCCTGACCGATGCCGGTCGAGGCCGGCCCGCTACTCGAGCAGCTGCGGCGCGACGCGGACCATGCGATCGCCGAGCGTTCCGCAACGGCGAGGGCCGAGGCGGACCGCGTGCTGCAGGCCGCGGCGGCCCAGCGGGAGCGCCGACGCGCCGCGGCGGTGGGCGAACGGGAGCGCGCGCTCGGGCTCGAACGCGACGCCGCGCGGGCCCAGATTGCCCAGGAGACGATGCGCGCGCCCCTCGAGTCGCGCGAGGCCTTTGTCGCGCGGGTGTTCGCCGCCGCGGAGCGGCAGCTTGCCGGTCTCGCCGCCGACCCCGACCTGGCTCGGCGGTTGACTCCGATCGTCGGCGAAGCAGTGCCCTATCTGCCCGCCGGCGAGATCCGCGTGCGCTGCTCCACCGCGGCGGCGGCGGCGGTGCAGGCGGCGATGGCCGCGCTCGGACTCGCCCCCGCGCCGGTCGTGATCGATGAGTCCGTGCCGCTGGGCGCGATGCTCGAACACGTGGACGGCACGGTGCGCGTGGACGCCACCTTCGTGGCCCGCCTGCGCCGCATGGCGCAGGCGCTGTCGATCCAAGCGGTGCACGCGATCGAGACCGGGCCTGCCCACGGGGAGCCCGCGCCATGACCACCTGGGGACCCCTCGTCACGCGCGCCCGCGGGCTCTCCAGCCGCCTGCTCACGCCGGCCACGTTGCACGCGCTCGCGCTATCCGCCGACCGCCGCGCGTTCAGCGATGCGCTCGAGCGCATGGCGTACCTGGCGTTCGCGCCCAACGCGCCGCCGCCGGACGAGCGCGCCGTCGAAGCGGCCGTTCGGGGCGTGGCGTCGCGGCGCCTGGCCACGCTCGCGCGCTGGAGCCGCGACGACGACGACCTGCTCGTACCGTTGCTCGAAGACGAGGACCGCCGCTCGATCCGTGCGCTCGTGCGCGGCGCCGTGGCCGGCGTGGCGCCGGAATTGCGCACGGCCGGCCTCGTGCCCACCCCGGCCCTGCCCGCCCGTGCCCTCGGCGAGCTGGCCCTGCTGGGCGACATCTCCTCGATCGCCGCCGCCCTGCTCGCGCTGCGGCATCCATTCGCGCGCGCGCTGGCCGCGGAAGCGCATCTCGACCGCCCCGACCTGTTCTCCATCGACCAGGCGGTCATGCGCGCCTGGGCGGCGCGCGCGCTGAGCGCCGCGCGCCACGGGGACGCCGCGCTCCGCCTGTACGTGCAGCGCAGCATCGACCTCCAGAACCTCTGGGCCGCCCGCCTCCTCGCCGAGCAGCGGTCCGATGCCACGCCCCACGCCCTGTTCGTGAGCGGCGGCGCGCTGGTGCACCTGGAGGATCTGCAACAGGCGGCCGAATCGCACCGCCCCGAGACCCTCGTCAGACGCATGCAGGCGCGCGTGGCCCACACGCCGCTCCACGTGGCGCTCCTGGCCACGACGCAGACCGCGGACGACGCCGCCCTCACGGCGCTACTCGCCGAATTCCTCCGCCGGTCGCGCCGGGAGCCGCTCGGGATGGCTCCGGTCATCTGCTACGTGTTGCGCTTGCGCGTGGAGCATCGCGCCCTGCTCCGCATCCTGTGGCAGATATCGCTGGGCGTTCCGGCGGCGCTGCGGGTGGGTGATCTCGAGGAGGCCGCGTGAGCTTCCGCGTGCGAGCCGTGGCATCGCCGGCGCTGGCCGCGGGCCTCCGCCTGGCCGGGCTTCCCGCCGAGGACGCCGTAACGCCCACGCTCGCCGCCGAGCGCGTGATGCGATTGGTGGAGTCATCGGACCTCGGGATTCTGCTCATCGAGCAGCCGCTGTTCGACGCCTTTCCCGCCACGCTGCGCCGCGACCTGGAGAATCGGGCGCTGCCGATCGTCGTTCCCGTCCCGCGCGCCGAGTGGGGCGCCGCGACCGAGCATGCCGAGGCGTACATCCTGGAGTTGTTGCGGCGAGCGATCGGCTATCGCGTGAGGCTGCAATGAACGCCGCGATCACGCGCATCGCCGGCGCCCTGGTCGAAGCCGGCCCCTGCGCCGCCGCGCTCTATGAGCTGGCGTACGTGGGCGAGCGGCGTCTGTTGGCCGAGGTCGTGCGGCAGGAACGCGACGTGGCCACGTTGCAGGTGTACGAGGACACCACCGGCCTGCGCCTGGGCGCACCAGTGGAGTTTTCGGGGACCACGCTCACCGCGCAACTCGGGCCCGGCCTCCTGGGCTCGGTGCTGGACGGCGTGGGACGCCCGCTGGCCCGCGTGGCCGAAGCGACGGGTGATTTCATCGCCCCGGGCACGGCCGCCGATACGCTCGACGCCGGGAGTCTCTGGAGCTTCACCGCGGCCGTTCCCGCGGGCGCCGACGTCGCACCCGGCGACGTGCTCGGCGCCGTGCCGGAGAGCCAGGGGTTCTCGCACCAGATTCTCGTGCCACCCCATGTGCGCGGCCGCGTGGCGCATCTCGCCACCGGTTCGTATCACGTGGACGATCCCATCGGCGCGCTGGATGACGGCACGCCGCTGCATCTGGCGCACCGCTGGCCGGTGCGCATCGCGCGGCCCCTGGCCGAGCGGCTGGGCTACGAGCGGCCGTTCGTCACCGGACAGCGCGTATTCGACCTGTTTTTCCCGGTGGCCGAAGGCGGCAACGCCATCGTCCCCGGCGGATTCGGCACCGGCAAGACGATCATCGAGCAGTCGCTGGCCCGACACGCCGACGCGGACATCATCGTGTACGTGGGCTGCGGCGAGCGCGGCAACGAGATGACCGACGTGCTCACCGAATTCCCCGCGCTCGTGGACCCCCGCACCGGACGCGCGCTCATGGAGCGCGCCGTGCTGGTGGCGAACACGTCCAACATGCCGGTGGCGGCGCGCGAGGCGAGCATCTACTTCGGCGTCACGATCGCCGAGTACTTCCGTGATCAGGGACACCGCGTGGCGCTGATGATCGACAGCGCGTCGCGCTGGGCGGAAGCGCTGCGCGAGATGGCCGCGCGCCTGCAGGAGATGCCGGGCGAGGAGGGCTATCCCACGTACCTGGCCAGCCGGCTGGGGCAGTTCTTCGAACGGGCCGGCCGCGCGCGCGCGCTGGGCGCGCCCGAGCGCCGCGGCGCCGTGACGATCATCGGCGCGGTGTCGCCGCCCGGCGGTGATTTCTCCGAGCCGGTCACCCAGGCGTCGCTGCGCGTGGCCGGCGCCATGTGGGCGCTCGATCCGTCGCTCGCCCACCAGCGCCACTTCCCGGCCGTGGATTGGGAGACGAGCTACTCGCTGTACGTCGAGCGCATCGCGTCGTGGTTTGCCGAGCACGGCGGCGAGCGCTGGTCGGAGGTGCGCGTGGGCCTCATGAACCTCATGCAGCACGAACGCGAACTGCGCGACATCGCGAGTCTGGTGGGCCCCGACGCGTTGGAAGACACGGATCGCCTCACCATGGACTGCGCAGCGATGGTGCGCGAGATCGTGCTGCGGCAGAACGCGTACCACCCGCACGACGCGGCCTCCTCGGTGGCCAAGACGTACGCGATGGCGGCGTGCGCGCTCGACGCGCATCGCGCCGGCGAGGCGGCGCTCGGAGCCGGGATCGCATTTGCCCGGCTCGACCTGTCGCCGGTGTGGCGCGCCCTCGCCGCCCTGCGTGACGCGCCCGAGCACGAACTGGAGCCGCGCGCGCGCGAGGCGCGGGAGGCGGTGCAGGCGCTGGCCCCACGCCCCCCCGGAGGATCCCACCCGTGAGCACCGCGCCCGAACGCACCTACCACGGCGCCGCGTCGGCGGCCGGCCCGCTGCTGTTCGTGGAGCACACGCGCCACGTGGCCCTCGGCGAGTGGGTGCGCGTGGAGCTGCCCGGCCAGCCCGACCGCCGCGGCCAGGTGATCGATGCCGGCGAGCGCCTCACGACCATCCAGCTGCTCGACAGCACGGTGGGCCTCGCGCCCGACCGCGCCGACGTGGTCCTCACGGGCGACGTGGCCACGACCGTGGTGGGACGCGAGCTCCTGGGCCGCGCGTTCGATGGACACGGCGCTCCGGTGGATGGACTCCCGGCGCCGATCGGCGACGCCGTACGGCCGATCAACGGGGCGCCCATCAACCCCATGCGGCGCGCGCGGCCGCGGGATTTCATCGAGACCGGCATCAGCGCCATCGACGCGATGAATACGCTGGTGCGCGGCCAGAAGCTGCCGGTGTTCGGCGGGCCGGGACTGCCGGCGCTGGATCTCGCGGGGCGCATCGTGGAGTGGGCGCGGGCGCCCCGCGGCGAGCCGTTCGCGGTCGTCTTCGCCGGCGTCGGCATCACGGCGCGCGAGACGCGCGAGTTCATGGACCGCGTGCGGGCCAGCGGCGCGATGCCGCGCACCGTGCTGTATCTCAACGAGGCCGCGCATCCGGCCGTGGAGCGCCTCCTGTCCCCGCGGCTCGCCCTCACCGCGGCCGAGTACCTGGCCTTCGACTGCGGCATCCACGTGCTGGTCGTGATCGCCGACATGACGCACTACTGCGAGGCGCTGCGCGAGATCGCCACCGCTCGCGAGGAGATCCCGGGACGCCGGGGATATCCCGGATACATGTACACCGATCTCGCCACGATCTACGAGCGCGCCGGGATCATCGCCGGCAAGCCGGGCTCGATCACGCAGATCCCGATCGTCACGATGCCCGACGACGACCTCACGCACCCCATCCCCGACCTCACCGGCTACATCACCGAAGGCCAGCTCGTGCTCTCCCGCGACCTGCACCGCAGCGGCATCGCCCCCCCCATCGACGTGTTGCCGTCGCTGTCCCGACTCATGAACGCCGGCATCGGCGCCGAGCGCACGCGCAGGGAGCACCGCGAGTGGAGCGACCAACTCTACGCCACGTACGCCCGCGGACGCGAGGCGCGCACGATGGCCGCGATCGTCGGCGAATCGGGACTGCCGGACGCCGACCGCCGCGCATTCGCGCTGGCCGACCGGTTCGAGCGCGAGTTCGTGAATCAGCCGGAGGGACGCCGCACCATCGACGACACCTTCGAGGTCGGGTGGAAGCTGCTGGAGACGCTGCCCCGCGACGACCTCGCGCGCCTGAGCGACGCCACGCTCGAGGCGCGCCGCGAGGATGTGGCCCGGCGCGAGGCGCCATGAGCGCGCGCGATCGCATCGCCCCCACGCGGGCCAGCCTGCTCGGCGCGCGCCGGCGCCTCGCCCGCGTGCTCAAGGGCGCATCGCTCACCCGGCGCAAGCGCGAGGCGTTGGTGGCGGAGCTGTTCAAGCTCGCCCGGCCGGCGGTGGACGTGCGCCAACAACTGGCCGACAGCGCGAATGCCGCCGCCGAAGCGCTGGCCGGCGCGCTCGCGGCGCACGGGATCTCGGGGCTCACCGCGATGGCATGGCCCACCGGCGATCCGCGGGTGGAGGTGCGGCCGGCACAGATCTGGGGACTGGCGGTGAGCGACGTGATCCAGCGGCCGGCCCTGCAGCGCACGCTTGACGCCCGCGGACTGGCGCCGGGCGACGTGGGGATGGCGGTCGAGGAGGCCGCGCGGCGCTACGAGATCTTCGCCGAACTGTTGATCGAGGCGGCGCCGCGCGAGCAACGGGTGCGGCGGTTGAGCGACGCCGTGGCCACCACCTCGCGGCGGCTGCGCACTCTGGAGCAGCGCGTGGCGCCCGCCCTCCAGACCCAGATCGTCTCGGTGCGGCGCGACCTCGACGAACGCGAACGCGAGGAACGGCTCAGACTGCAGCGACTGGCGGCGAAGCGGCGAGCGCGGTGACGCCCGAGAGCAGATAGTCCAGCACCTCGACCGCCGAGTAGCTGGTGCGCCCCCGCAGGAAGGGCGCCATCGCCATGAGATCGTCGCCGCTCGTGAGCAACGGCAGCTCGTCGTCCCAATGCGGGCGCACCTGCCCGTGCCCGATGTTCGCCAGCAGCGCGTTGCACAGGCACCGCCGTCCCTCGGTCTCGGCCACCGTCCCGCCCTTGGCCACGTAGGCATCCACCGGCTCGGCGGGGCAGCGATATCCGAGCCCCCCGGCGTCCTTGCGGTACGCCACGCGCAGATACCCGAGGTCACAGATCCGCTCGCGCGTGGGACGCTGGTAGTCGCCGGCCGCCATCTCCACGAGTTTGAACGGATATCCGGTGGGCGACGCGCGCGGATCGGTGCGCACGTTGACCTCGCCCCGGTTCACCCCCGCCAGCACCTCTTCCTTGAGCCCGGGAATCACCCCCGACTCATCGGAGAACGCGAACAACGTTCCCACCTGGATCCCCGCGGCGCCGGCGTCGAGCGCGGCCCGCAGGCCGGCCGGCGACCCCTGGCCTCCGGCCAGCCAGAACGGAAGGCCGAGTTCGCGAATCTTGGCGAGATCCACCACGTCGCGCTCGCCGTACACCGGCTCGCCCTTGTCCGACAGCTTGAGATCGCCGCGCGGCGGCGCGTTGTGGCCGCCCGCCGTGGGGCCCTCGATCACGAAGCCGTCCACCCGGCCGTTGGCCTTGCGGGCCAGCGTGGTGGCGAGTGAAGTGGCGGCGACGATGGGGTAGAACTTGGGGCGCTTGAGCGTGGCCAGCATCGCGCCGTGCTCGCCCGGGTCGAACGTGAGGTACTCGGCGTCGCCGCCTACCCCTTCGATGTCGAACCGGATGACGGCCGGCTGGTGGATGGCCAGGGCGTCGAGCGCGCCGGGAATCTCGCGCGGGATGCCCGCGCCCATGAGCACCACGTCCACGCCGGCCAGCATCGCCCCGTACAGCGTGGGCAGATTGGGCATCTGCACCTTGGTGAGGAGATTGATCCCCACCGGATTGTCGTGGCCTTCCTTGGCCAGCCACACTTCCACGAAGCTGGCCAGCATCGTGATCTGCTGGCGCGCGGCACTCACCACCTGCTTGTAGGTGGGCAGGGCCTTGTAGGGCGTGCCGGCCGGGCGGCCCTCCGGATGGAAGTACCGGTGGAGCGCCGACTCGGCGATGGCCGGGCAGGGAAAGTGCGCCATCGCGCGGCGCAGATGGCCGCCCGGGTCGCCGTCCTGCAGACGCCGCACGAAGATCGTGTCGATCACCGTACCGGACACGACGCCCAGCTGGCCACGCAGGGATACCGCGCGCGCGAGCATCCAGTTGGATACACCGGCGCCCATCCCACCCTGGATGATGAGGGGGGTCTCGGCCGTAAAAGTGCCGTCATTGATGGTCATGGGACCTCAAGTTACCACATTCGGGACCATTTCGCGTCACAAATGTCCCAGGAGACCCCAAATGTAAGGGATTGCCGGTCGGATCTTGCGGGAAACCGCCCGATGCGCACTTCCCCGGGCGCTGTGAGCTTGAGGCCGGCCGACTGCAGGCCGAGCGCCGCGCGATCCGCGGCGGGTTGCCGGCCACGCCGGCCGCCTACGCGCAGACGAGTGTCGCACGATCCATCACGCCTCTCACCGGACCCCCCTTCGATGATGCTCTTCGATGGCGCACCGGGCACCGTGGCCGCCGAATCCGGCGCCCCGGGCGCCCCGGCCATGCCCCGCGTTCCGTCGTCTGGCCTCGACTCCTTCTCGTACGACGACGACATCGTTCGCAAGTTCATGGTGGCCACCTTCGTGTGGGGCCTGGTGGGCATGCTCGTGGGGCTCATCATCGCCCTCCAGCTCGTGGTGCCGGCACTGAATTTCGCGCCCTGGTTCTCGTTCGGCCGGCTGCGCCCGCTGCACACCAACGCCGTCATCTTCGCCTTCGCGGGCAACGCCTTCTTCACCGGCGCCTACTACTCCACGCAGCGGCTGTGCAAGACGCGGATGTTCTCCGACCGCCTGGGCCGCTTCCACTTCTGGGGCTGGCAGGCGATCATCGTCGCCGCCGCGGTCACCCTGCCATTGGGGTTCACGCAGGCCAAGGAGTACGCCGAGCTGGAATGGCCCATCGACATCGCGATCGCGGTGGTCTGGGTGGTGTTCGCCGTGAACTTCTTCGGCACGCTCAAGCAGCGGCGTGAGCGCCATCTATACGTCGCGATCTGGTTCTACATCGCCAGCATCATCACCGTCGCCATCCTGCACATCTTCAACAACCTCTCCGTGCCCGCGGGGTGGTTCAAGAGCTATTCGATCTACGCCGGCGTGCAGGACGCGTTCATGCAGTGGTGGTACGGCCACAACGCCGTCGCGTTCTTCCTCACCACGCCGTTTCTGGGGCTGATGTACTACTTCATGCCCAAGGCGGCCGAGCGGCCCGTCTATTCGTACAAGCTGTCGATCCTCCATTTCTGGTCGCTGGTCTTCATCTATATCTGGGCCGGCCCGCACCACCTGCACTACACGGCCCTCCCCGAATGGGCGTCCACGCTCGGCATGGCGTTCTCGGTGATGCTGTGGATGCCGTCGTGGGGCGGCATGATCAACGGGCTGCTCACGCTGCGCGGGGCCTGGCACAAGGTGGTGGACGACCCGGTCCTCAAGTTCTTCGTCGTCGCGGTCACCGCGTACGGCATGGCCACGTTCGAAGGCCCGATGCTCTCGGTGAAGAGCGTCAACGCCCTCGCCCACTACACCGATTGGATCATCGCCCACGTGCACACCGGCACGCTGGGGTGGAACGGGTTCATGACGTTCGGCATGATCTACTGGCTGCTGCCGCGCCTGTTCCAGACCAAGCTCTACAGCAAGAAGCTCGCCGAGCTGCACTTCTGGATCGGAAGCTTCGGTATCCTGCTCTACGTCGTGGCCATCTACAGCGCCGGCGTCACGCAGGGGCTGATGTGGCGCGCGTTCGATCAGACCGGCCGGCTCGCCTACCCCGACTTCATCGAGACGGTGGTCAAGCTCTTCCCGATGTGGTGGATGCGCGCCATCGGCGGCGGCTTCTACATCGTGGGCATGCTGCTGTTCGGCTGGAACATCCTGATGACGTGGCGCAACCGCCCGGCGGTATACGACGTGCCGGTGATCCAGGCCCCGCCGCTCGCCAGGCAGTACGCCGAAGCGCCGCGCGGCGCGCCGCCGGCCGGCGCCTGGGCGCGGTTCGCGAACCTGGGCTGGCATCGGATGTGGGAGGGCCGCTGGCTGCTGTTCACCGTGATGGTGATCGTGGCCGTGGCGGTGGCCTCGCTGTTCGAGATCATCCCCACGTTCCTCATCCGCTCCAACGTGCCCACGATCGCCGCCGTCAAGCCGTACACGCCGCTCGAGCTCGCCGGCCGGGACATCTACATCCGCGAGGGATGCTTCAACTGCCACTCGCAGATGATCCGCCCGTTCCGATATGAGACGGAACGGTTCGGCGAATACTCCAAGGCCGGCGAGTTCGTGTACGACCATCCGTTCCTGTGGGGGTCGCGGCGCATCGGGCCCGATCTGGCGCGCGAAGGCGGCAAGTACCCGGACCTCTGGCACGTGCGGCACATGCAGGATCCGCGGTCGATCACCGCCAAGTCCATCATGCCGGCGTTCCCGCAGTTGCTCACCAACGACCTCGACTTCAACGCCATCCAGCGCAAGGTGGACGCGATGGCGATGCTCGGCGTGCCGTACGGCGACGCCGTGCTCGCCGGCCACGCGCCCGTGCTGGCCCACGCGCAGGCCGCGCTCATCGCCGACACCATCGCCCAACAGGGCGGACCCGCGGGGCTCCAGAACAAGGAGATCGTGGCCGTCGTGGCGTACCTGCAACGGCTGGGATGGGACGCCACGCACCTGTCCGCGCCCGCCGCCGGCGGCAAGGGGGCGCCGTGAAGTCGCTGTCCGACGTCGTCAGCGGAGCCGGCCTCCACATCTACGCCGAAGTCGCGCTGGTCATCTTCTTCGCGGTGTTCATCGCGATCGTCCTTCGCGTGCTGATCGCCAAGCGCTCCACCTGGGAGCATGAGGCCAACCTGCCGCTCGAAGACGATGACGCGCCCCCCCACCCGTCCCCGGACCAGGGAACCCGCCATGCCGACCAATAACCCCGATCAGGACCGGCTGCTCCAGCACGACTACGACGGCATCCAGGAATTCGACAATCCGATGCCGCGCTGGTGGGTCTGGGTCTTCTGGGCCACGATCGTGTTCGCGATCGTCTACGGCCTCGATCCGTGGCACGTGCTGCGCGGCCCGGGGCGCATTGCCGAGTACCAGGCGTCGGTGGCCGACGCCGCCAAGCGCTGGCCACAACCGTCGGGCGCCGCCGACGCGGCGACGCTCGCCGCGCTGGGGAGGAATCCGCAGGCCCTGGCCGCCGGCAAGAAGGTGTTCGTCACCACATGCGCGCCCTGCCACCGGCCGGACGGCGGCGGCCTCATCGGCCCCAACCTCACCGACGACTACTGGCTGCATGGCGGGACGGTCGTCGACGTACACAACACGATCACCAACGGCGTGCTCGAGAAGGGCATGCCCAACTGGGGCAAGTTCCTCACGCCCGAGCAGATCAACGACGTCGCAGGGTACGTGTATTACTCGCTGCACGACTCCCACCCGCCCAACCCGAAGGCCGCGCAGGGCGTGAAGGTGGAGCGGTCCGAATGACCGTGCCCATGGCGGCGGGGCGCGTGCTGCCGACGCTCAATGAGGACGGATCGCGGCGCTGGATCCGCCCCCGGCCGTCGCCCGGCAAGTTCCTCACGCGCCGCCGCGTCGTGGCGTACGTGCTGATGGTGGTCTTCTTCATCATCCCGTACCTCCGGATGGGCGGCAAGCCGCTCGTCTTGCTCGACCTGCCCGACCGGCAGTTCACGTTCTTCGGCGCCACCTTCCTGCCCACCGACACGCTGCTGCTGATGCTGCTCATGGCCAGCATCCTCATCGGCATCTTCCTGATGACGGCCCTGGCCGGACGCGTGTGGTGCGGCTGGTCGTGTCCACAGACGGTGTACATGGAGTTCCTGTTCCGCCCCATCGAACGGCTGTTCGAACGCGGGCGCAGCGGCTCCATGCAACTCGACCGCGAGGGCCTGCGCGGGCAGCTTCACCCGCGGCGACTCGCCAAGTACGCCGTGTATCTGGTGCTGTCGCTCTTCCTCGCCCACACCTTCCTCGCGTACTTCGTGGGCATCGACCGGCTGGTGGCCTGGGTGCAGCGGTCGCCGTTCGACCACCCCACGTCGTTCTTCATCATGGCGATCACCACCGGCGCCATCATGCTCGACTTCACCTGGTTCCGCGAGCAGACCTGCCTCGTGGCCTGCCCGTACGGCCGCTGGCAGTCGGTGCTGCTCGACCGCCAGTCGCTCATCGTGGCGTACGACCGCGCCCGCGGCGAGCCCCGCGCCAAGGGCAAGGAGCGCGCCGCGGGCGCCGGCGACTGCATCGACTGCGGCGCGTGCGTGATCACCTGCCCCACCGGCATCGACATCCGCGACGGGCTGCAGATGGAGTGCATCCACTGCACGCAGTGCGCCGATGCCTGCGACGCGATCATGGCCAGGATCGGCAAGCCCCCGGGACTCATCCGCTACAGCTCGCGCGCCGCGCTCGAAGGCGCGCGCGTGAAGAAGCTCCGTCCGCGCGTCGTGCTCTACCCCGCCGCGCTCGCCGTCACGTTCGGCGGCTTCCTGTTCGCGCTCAACACCAGGGCGCCCGCCGACATCACGGTGCTGCGCGGCATGGGAGAGCCCTACGTGACCGAAGCCGACGGCCGCGTGGCCAACCAGTTGCGCGTGAAGATCACCAATCGGTCGCCCGCCGATCACCGGTACACGGTGAGCGTCCAGGGCGCCGACGAGGGCACGCTCATCGCGCCCGAGAACCCGCTTCCCGTGGCCCCGGGACACACCGAGATGATGGGAGTGTTCATCATGCTCCCCCCGTCGGCATTTCACGACGGCGAGCGCCGCATCACGGTGAGCGTCACCGACGGCGCCGGCTACACCGACCGCGTGCCGTATCGCCTGGTGGGGCCCGAGCACGAAGCGCACGACGACGTCACACCCGAGGACAGACACCCATGAAGCGCGGCAGCAGTTGGCCCATCGGAGTCGCCGTCGTGCTGGCGGCGACCGTGGCCCTCAACATCTGGGTCTATCGCGTGGCGAACGACGATCCCTCGTTCGCCATCGAGCCCGACTACTATCAGAAGGCGATGGCCTGGGACAGCACCATGGCCCAGGCCCGGGAGAACGTCGCGCTCGGCTGGCGGCTGTCGCCCACGCTGGCCGCGTTCACCGAACACGACGGAGCCGTGCTGCAGGTGACGCTCACCGATTCGTCGGGCACCGCGATCCCCGACGCCACGGTGAAGGTGGCGGCGTTCTTCAACGCCCGCGCCAACGACGTCATCGACACCACGCTGGCCCGCGACTCCACCGGCTACGCCGTCACCCTGCCCGTGACGCGCGGAGGCGTGTGGGAGCTGCAGTTCGACGTGCAGCGCGGCCGCCAGCGGTTCACCGCCATCTCGCGCGTCGAGGCCGTGCCGGCGCGCGCCGGCACGTGACCCTCCTCCTGGGCGTGCTGGCCGCCAGCCTGGTGGGAAGCATCCACTGCGCGGCCATGTGCGGCGGCTTCGTGTGCGTCTACGCCGGAGCTTCTACCCCGCGTGGCCGCCACAACCTGCCCGCGCACGTCGCGTACAACGGCGGACGGCTGGTCTCGTACGTCTCGCTCGGCGTCGTGGCCGGCGCCATCGGCGCGCGGGTGGATGATCTGGGCCGGTTCGCCGGATTCGGCCGCGGCGCCGCCGTGCTCGCCGGGACGCTCATGGTCGCGTGGGCGCTGGGCATCATCGCCGCGTCGTTCGGCGTGCGCGTGCCCGGCACGCTCGCGCCCGCCTGGGCCAAGCAGCGCCTCGGCGCGGCGCTCATCGCCATGCGCGAACGCCCGCCGGTGGCCCGCGCCGCCGTCACCGGGCTGCTCACCACGCTCCTGCCGTGCGGATGGCTCTACACGTTCGTCGTCACGGCGGGCGGCACCGGCAGCCCGCTCGCCGGCGCCGGCGTGATGTTCGCATTCTGGCTCGGCACGGTACCCGTGCTCCTCAGCCTCGGGCTGGGCGCGCAGAGGCTGCTCGGCCCGGTGGCGCGCCGCCTGCCGTTGGCCAGCGCCGCGCTCGTGCTCGTGCTCGGGCTGCTCTCCATTGCCGGACGCGTTCACCCACCCGCCATGCACATGCGCGTTGGCGGGGCGAGCGGCATGCCGATGGCGATGGACCCCGCCCATGCCGGCCGCTGACCCCACGGCGCTCGCGCCCAACGCCGCCACAGGAGCTGCCGCCGCGGCGCGCGTCGACGTGCGCTGCACGCACTGCGGGCTCGATGTACCGTCCGGCCTCGTCGAGCCGGACGCCCAGCGCCAGTTCTGCTGCACGGGTTGCCGCGCCGCGTACGAGATACTGCACGACCACGGGCTGGACCAGTACTACCGGCTGGGCGAACTGCGCGAGCAACCCGTCACGCCCACGGGGCGCACGTACGAGGAGTTCGACCACGCGTCGTTCCACCAGTTGTACGTGCGCCCGCTCACCGGCGGGCTGGCCCAGGTGGATCTGTACCTCGAAGGCGTGCACTGCGCGTCGTGCGTGTGGCTGGTGGAGCGCGTGCCGCTCCTGCTGCCCGGCGTGGCCGGCGCCGAGCTGGAATTCCGGCGGTCGCTGGCCCGCGTGATCTGGGACCCCACGCGGGTGCCGCTCTCGCGCGTGGCGCGGATGCTCGACTCGCTGGGCTACCCGCCGCATCCGTTCCGCGGCGTGCAGCGCGAGGCCGTGCGCCGCCGCGAGGACCGCGCGATGCTGGTGCGCATCGGCGTGGCCGGCGCGATCGCCGGCAACATCATGCTCGCCGCGTTCGCGCTCTACGCCGGATGGCTGGGCGGGATGGAGCACGAGTGGCAGCAGTTCTTCCGGTGGGTGAGCTTCGTGCTCGTCACGCCGGCCATGTTCTGGCCGGGCCGCGTGTTCTTTGCCGGCGCCTGGTCCGCATTCCGCACGCGCACCCTGCACATGGACGTCCCGATCGCGCTCGGGCTGGCGGTGGGCTACGTCCAGGGCGCGGCCAACACCATCCGCGACGCGGGGCCGATCTACTTCGACGGTCTCGCGCTGCTCATCTTCCTGCTGCTCGTGGGCCGCTACCTGCAGCAGCGCGGCCAGCGCGCCGCGGCCGACGGCGCCGAGCTGCTCTACTCGCTCACGCCGTCCACGGCGCGCGTGGTGGACGAGGCCGGCGTCCACGAGATGCCGGCCGACGCGTTGCTCCCCGACATGCTCCTCGACGTGCGCCCCGGCGAGACGCTGGCCGCCGACGGCGTCGTGGCCGACGGTCGCTCGCAGTTCGACATGGCGCTGCTCACCGGCGAGTCGCGTCCCGTGTCGGTGAGCGCCGGCGCGCCGGTGTTCGCCGGCACCGTGAACCTCTCGTCCCCCGTGCGCGTGCGCGTGCAACAGGCGGGCGAATCGAGCCGCGTGGCCCGGATCCTCAAACAGGTGGAGGAGAGCGGACGCCGGCGGGCCCCCGTGGTGGAGGCGGCCAACCGCGTGGCCGGCTACTTCGTGGCCGCGGTGCTCGTGCTCGCCGGCATCACATTTGTGATATGGGAAGTTCTCGACCCGGGGCGGGCGGTGGACAACGCCATCTCGCTGCTCATCGTCACCTGTCCCTGCGCGCTGGCGCTCTCCACGCCGCTCGCCGTGTCGATGGCCATCGGGCGCGCCGCGCGGGCCGGCATCTTCATCAAGGGCGGCGACGCGCTGGAGGCGCTGGCGCGCCCCGGGCAACTGCTGCTCGACAAGACCGGCACGATCACCGAGGCGCGCACCGCGCTCGTGCAGTGGCAGGGCCCGGACTGGGTCAAGCCGCTCGTGCTGGCGCTCGAAGCCGATTCCTCGCACCCGCTGGCCGCCGGATTCCGCGCCGCGTGGCCGGAGCTCGCCGCGCCCGCGGCGCGCGATGCCGCGCACGTGATCGGCGGCGGCCTCTCGGGCACCGTGGATGGCCGCCTCGTGCTCGTGGGTTCGCCGCCGTTCGTGCGCCAGCGCGCCCGCGACACGCTCGCTGGCCCCGGGCTCGAAGGCACGATCGACGCCACGCTCACCCCGGTGTTGGTGGCCGTGGACGGCCGCGTCGTGGCCGCCGCCGGGCTGGGTGATCCGATTCGCGCCGACGCGGCCGCCTCGGTGGCCGCGCTGCGCGACCGCGGGTGGACGGTGCGCGTGCTCTCCGGCGACGCCCCGCCGGTGGTGCAGGCGGTGGGCCGTGTGCTCCACCTGTCTGCCTCCGACTGCGTGGGCGGCGCGTCGCCCGAAGACAAGCTGCGGGCCGTGGAGTCGGCCCGGGGCGAGCGACCGGTGGTGATGGTGGGCGACGGCGTGAACGACGCGGCGGCCATCGCCGCGGCGACGGTGGGCATCGGCGTTCACGGAGGCGCCGAGGCGTGCCTGGCCACCGCGGACATCTACCTCACGCAGCCCGGGCTGGCGCCGCTGGTCCAGCTGGTGCGCGGCGCCGAGCGCACGATGCGGGTGATCCGGCGCAATCTGGCGTTCTCGCTCGTCTACAACGTGGTGGGCGCCGGCCTCGCCATGGCCGGCCTGCTCAACCCGCTGATCGCCGCGCTGCTCATGCCGGCCAGCTCGCTCACGGTGGTGGTCAGCTCGTGGCGATCCCGAACGTTCGAGGGCCGGGTGTCATGAGTGTCATCTATATCGTGGTCCCATTGGCGCTGCTCGTGGTCGGGGCCGCCGTCGGCGCGTTTGTGTGGGCCGCCAACCGCGGGCAATTCGACGATCTCGATACGCCCGCCGTGCGCATGCTCCACGACGACGAGGAGCACAAGCCGCCATCCGACGCGCGCTAGTGGGCGGGACGCCGACGAGCGGTCCGCGTCCGCCCTGACCCACGCGGGGCAGACTCCCCACGAAACATCAGGCAACCTCCGATGCGGCAGGCCGGGGTGGGAATGAACATTGCACTGATACCACCGTCTGCCCCCGAGGCGAAGTCATGAAGCAAGTCAGCCATCGAGCCGCGCATCCCGCGTTTGAGTCCATCGAGCAACGGCCCATCCATCTCGACATCCTCGACCAGTATCTGCTCGAGGTGAACCGGTTCCCGCTGCTCACGCTCGCCGACGAGATGTCGCTCGCGCGACGCGTGCAGGCGGGCGACGCCGCCGCGCTCAACGAACTGGTGCAGCGCAATCTGCGTTTCGTGATATCGGTCGCCAAGAAATACCGCAACCGCGGCCTGTCGCTGCTCGATCTCATCGAAGAGGGGAACGTGGGCCTCCTCACCGCCGCGCAGCGCTTCGACCCCAACCGGGGCGTGAAGTTCATCTCGTACGCCGTGTGGTGGATCCGGCAAGCGATCCTCGCCGCGCTCGCCCGCCAGAGTCGCACGGTGCGGCTGCCGCTCAACCGGACGGGCGATCTGTCCCGGGTGGTCAAGTCCACGGCCGCGCTGCGCCAGGAACTCGACCGTGAACCCACCGAGGAGGAGTTGGCGCAGGTCACGGGCCTGTCCACGCAGGTGGTCCGATCGCTCGTCGGCGTGAACACCAACGAACTCCGCCTGGATGCGCCGATGACCTCCAACGGCGACCGCTCCGTGATGGAGCAGTTCCTCCAGGAGGAGGCCCCCGACGTGGAGCAGGAGACGATGCGCCGGTTGCTCCGCAACGACCTCGAAGCGGCGCTCCAGACCCTCTCGCCGCGCCACGCCCGCGTGCTCAGGCTGTACTTCGGATTCGACGACGGGCACGAGCGCACCCTGGAGGAGATCGGCGTGCTGTTCGGCGTCACCCGCGAGCGCATCAGGCAGCTCCGGGATCGGGCCCTGAAACACCTGCACGAGGGCCGCTCCAGCCGCACCCTGGCTACGTACGTCGGCTGAGGGGCCTGGCGCCCACCCGGACCCTTGGGCGGCCCCCGCCGGGCGCCGGTAAGCGGGTATCTTTGGGGTGTCGGGGATTCCCCGGCAAGTTTGCCGCAAAAGTGCCGATTGCTCCGTCCCCGTGACTGGTTAGGGTTCGATCAGCGGCGGACGCCCCGCGTTCGCCATGTGTTTGGACATCGACTGCTGCCGACCGCCCGCGACACCTCGTGCTCAAATTCTGGAAGAGGGCCACTCCCCGACGGACCGTCTCGACGCCGCGCCTGGCGTGTCCGGAGACCTGTCCGCTGGCCGCGTGTCCGATCGGGTTCTGCGCCCTCGTGATCGGCCTCTCCTGCCCCGCCCCCGAAGCCCGGCGTCTCCGCACACTGGGCGTGTTCGAGGGCGCCCGCGTGGGCATCATAGACACGCGCAGCGGCATCCTGCTCGATGTGCGCGGGTCGCGCCTGGCCTTGGACGTCGCCGTGGCGAAGACGATCCTCGTCCGTCGCGCGGCGGCATGAGCCACGGCGGCGCCCTCGCCCGCGTGATGTCCAGCGACGAGCGCGACGCCGCGCCCCTCCGCATCGCCCTCGTCGGCAACCCCAACTGCGGCAAGAGCACGCTGTTCAACGCGCTCACCGGCCGCCGCCAGCGCGTGGCCAACTTTCCCGGCGTCACGGTGGAACGTGCCGAGGGGGAGTACGTGCACGGGGGCGCCCGCGTGACGGTGGTGGACCTGCCCGGCACGTACAGTCTCGCGCCCGAATCGCCCGACGAGGCGATCGCGTTGGACGTCATCCTCGGCCGCGCCCAGGGCGTGGCCCCGATGGACGTGATCGTCGTCGTGGTGGACGCCGAGAATCTGGAGCGCAATCTGTACCTGGCCACCGAGATCCTGGAGTTGGGGCGCCCCACGGTCATCGCGCTCAATCGCGTGGACCGTCTCGAGCGCGCCGGCATGGAGATCGACGTCGTGGAGCTCATCCACGACCTGGGCGCGGTGGTGGTGCCCGTGGTGGCCACGCGCGGCGAGGGCGTGGACCGGCTGCGCCACGCCATCACGCGCGCGGCGGAACTGCCCCGCCCGGCGCTGCAGTTGGTGGCCGAGCACGGCGCGGCGGAGACCGACGCCGCTGCCGTCGGCGAGGCCGATCGCCGCTACCGCTGGATCTCGCGGGTCGTGGATCGCACGGTGGTGCGCCGCGCCCGCGCCACGCGGTCGGTGAGCGATCGCGTGGATGCGGTGGCGCTGCACCGCGTGTGGGGGCCCGTGATCTTTCTCGCCCTGATGCTCGTGGTGTTCCAGGCGATGTTCAGCTGGGCGCGTCCGCTGGCCGATGGGATCCAGGCGCTGGTCGGTCTGGCCGGCGAAGGCGTGCGGCTGGCGGTGCCGCCCGGGCAGTTGCGCGGCCTCCTCCTGGACGGCGCGCTGGCCGGCGTGGGCAGCGTGCTGGTGTTCCTCCCGCAGATCGCCATCCTCTTCCTGTTCATCGGCATCCTGGAAGACTCGGGCTACATGGCGCGGGCGGCGTTCGTCATGGACCGCTACATGCGCCCGCTCGGGCTGCACGGCAAGAGCTTCATCCCACTCATCTCGGGCTATGCGTGCGCGGTGCCGGCGATCATGGCCACGCGCACCATCCAGCACCCCAAGGAGCGGATGGCGACGATCATGGTCGTGCCGCTCATGAGCTGCTCGGCGCGGCTGCCGGTGTACACGCTGCTGGTGGCGGCGTTCGTGCCCGCGATCACGGTGGGCGGCCTGTTCAGCCTGCAGGGCCTCACGATGCTCGGCATGTACCTGCTCGGCACCGCGGCCGCGCTCGTCGCGGCGGCGGTGTTCCGCCGCACGCTGCTGCGCTCCGAGACCCGGGCCCTGATCATCGAACTGCCGTCCTACTCGCTGCCCAGTTGGCGGGTGCTCGGCAACTCGGTGTGGCAGCGGGTGCGGCTGTTCCTGCGCCGCGCCGGCACCGTAATCTTCGCCATCTCGCTGCTGCTCTGGGCGCTGGCCAGCTATCCGCGCGCCAACGCGCAGCCCGGACAGGTGATCACCCAGGAGCAGCAACTGTCGCAGTCGGCGCTCGGCCGACTGGGCCACGCCATCGAACCGGCCGTGCACCCGCTGGGCTACGACTGGAAGATCGGCGTCTCGATGATGGCGTCGTTCGCGGCGCGCGAGGTGTTCGTGTCGACCATGGGCACCATCTACGGCGTGTCGCGGGAAGGCGACGACACGCACGCGCTGGCGCAGCGGCTGCGCGAGGAGCGCGATCCGGCCAGCGGCCGGTTGGCCTACTCGCCGCTGATCGCCCTGGGCCTGATGGCGTTCTACGTGTTCGCGCTGATGTGTACGAGCACCGTGACGATGACGGTGAAGGAGACGGGCGGCGGATGGCGCGGCGCGCGGTGGGCCGCGCTGCAGTTTGCCTATATGCTCGTGCTGGCGTACGGCGCGGCGTTCGTGATCTACCACGGCGGTCTCGCCCTCGGATTGCGGGGCGCGGCGTGAGCCAGGCCTGGGTGCAGACGGCGATCGTGGCGACGATCCTTGCCGGCGCGGCGTTGTACCTCGCGCGGCGGATGTGGCGCCGGATCGCGAACGCGAGAAAGCCGCAGTCCGGGCCATGCGGTCCGGACTGCGGCTGCGGCGACTCCGACTACTGAGGCCGGACCACGAGCAGGGCCCGCGGTCCGCCGCGGAGCACCTTGTCGGCCACGCTGCCCACCATCAACCGTGACATCCCCCGGCCGTGCGTGGCCAGCGCCACGAGGTCGGCGCCCTGCGCGCGAGCCGTGTCGAGGATGGTCGTTGCCGGCGAGTTGTCGGTGCGCACCTCGGTCTGGATGTCGAGCACCGCGTACTGGCGGCGCAGGCGGATGGCCAGATTGGAGATGTACTCGGCGGCGCGCTGCACCAGCACGTGCGTGGTCTCGGTGGCGTAGTCCTCGGCGGGCGCGTAGCTGGCCGGATACTCCATCATGGACGCGTAGGCCGGGACGTACACGGGCTTCACCACCTCGAGCAATAGGACGCGGGCCGCGGTGAGCTCGGCCAGCTCCATGGCCGGCGCCACGATCTGCTCCGAATAGCTCGATCCATCCACCGGCACGAGCATGCGCTCGAACACCCCGATCGGCTCGAGCAGGCCGTCCGGCGCCTCGTCGGGCCGCAGCAACAGCACCGGATTGGTGGCCGTGCGCACGACGCCGTCGGCCACGCTGCCCATCCACGCGCGGCTGAATCCCGTGCGGCCGTGGGTGGACATGACGAGCAACGGATCCTTGACGCCGCGCACGTACTCGCAGATCGACTGCGCCGGCTGGCCCGCGAGCAGCGCGGTGGTGGGCCGGATCCCCGTCTCGCGCTGAATGCCCTGCGCCGCGCGGTCCAGATATTCCTGGGTCTCGTCGCGCATCGCCTGGTCCAGCGGCCACTCATCGCCGAGGTCGTGCAGGAACAGTTGGTACGCGCGCACGAGGTGCACCTCCGCCTTGGCGCGCTCCGCCAGCATCGTGGCTGTGGCCAGGGCGTGCTCGGCCAGGGGTGAGCCATCGAGTGGCACTACGATGGTGCGAAACATGGATGCCTCCTCCGCCCGCAGGCGGCCGCGCCTCAGGACCAGGGCTCGCGGAACTCCCGGTCGCGGTTGAATACGTACGTACGTCCCGCCAGCTTGTGGTCGGCCACGGCGCGCGCGATGTCGGTCACCGTGACGATACCCACCAACGCCTCGTTCTCCACCACCAGCACGCGATGGATGCCGGCGCGGCTCATCAACTCCGCGGCCTTCTCCACCGAATCATCGGGCCCCAGCGCCCAGAGTTGGCGCGTCATCGCCTCGCGCACCTCGTGCTGCTCGAGCACGTTCCACTCGGGACCGCCGGCGCTCTCCATGCGTCCGGTCACGTCGGCGCCGGCATCGTCCCAGAGATCGGTGAAGAACTCCGCCGACGGTTCGTTCTCGAGGTCCCCGCCATCCGGGAGCGGCAGCTCGCTCCAATCGCGCCACTCGGTGTCCTCCTCGCTCTCCGTGGGCACGCCGGGCTCGAACGCGGCGAAGTCGATCAGATCGCCGGTCGATATCACGCCCACCACGCGTCCGCCGGCCAGAACCGGCGCGCCGCTCACGTGGTGCTTGGCCAGCAACTCCATCGTGTCGCGGAGCGTCGTCATGGGAGTCACCGAGACGACGTCGGCCGTCATGATGTTGCGGAGTTTCAGCATGGAACACCTCCTGCCCGCGGGGGGTGACGGGGAGGCGAACCGCGATGGTCGCCACGTCGCATGCAAGTTGCCGGCGGCGCGGGTGTCGATCTGTCGGCGCGTGCCGGAAAAGTTGTAAGGGGAGCGACCGCCGACTCCGGGGTTTTCCCTACCGGTCGGCGTCCCCTGGTTCGGTGGGCCGGAACGCGAGGTCCCAGGCCAGCCACACGCCGCGCGTGAACGGAAACGCCAGCAGCGGCGACAGCACGGCGAGCGCGGGACCGGCGATCTCCACGGCGGTCCACGGCACCGCGGGAAACGTCCAGACGACGAACGCCGCCGTCGCTCCGATGGTGAGCAGTTCGGCGGCGATCAGATTGAACATGTAGCCGCCGTACCAGTAGTCCTCGTCCTCGCCGCGCTCCAGCGCCAGGCCGCAGGTGGGGCACGCCGGACGCATGCGGAACCACGACTCGAATATCCCGCGGCCGCCGCAGCGCGGGCAGCGGAGCGCGAGCGCGCGGGCGAACGCGGCGGACACTCGGCGATCGGGATGCGGTTGGGGCATGGTCATGGCGTGAACGCGGGACGCGGCCGCCGGGGCGTGCGCGGCGGCGGGACTGCACGCAAGATATCGCGCGCGTTGAGGGACGTGGCTATCATGGACGGAGCCCGGCGCCACCCGAACGCCCGACATGACCCCAGAATCCCTCCAGCTCCTGATTGCCGTCGTGCACGTCGTGCTGGCGATTGGCGTTTCGGCGCACATCGTCCTCACCAAGCACGACCCGCGCGCCGCCATCGGGTGGATCGGGCTCGTGTGGCTCACGCCCGTGGTGGGCTCGGCGATGTACGTGTTCCTGGGCGTGAACCGGATTCGCCGCCGGGCCGGCGAGTTGCGCCGCGATCGCACGGCCGCCGGCACCACGCGTACGGGATCGCATCTCGTGCCGCAGCGCGGGCTCGCGCTCTCCGAGGTGCCTGAGGCCCTGCGGCCCATGGCCACGCTCACGTCGCGCGTCACCGGCGCCCCGCTGGTCGGGGGCAACGACGTGGAGCCGCTGGTGAACGGCGACGCCGCCTATCCGGCCATGCTCGCGGCCATCGACGGCGCGCAGCGCAGCATCGCGCTCGCCACGTACATCTTCGACCGCGGCGCCGTCGCCGACCAGTTCATCCTCGCCCTGGCCCGCGCCGTGTCGCGCGGCGTTCAGGTGCGCGTGCTCATCGACGGCGTGGGCGCGCGGTACAGCCGCCCGCCGATCATCGCCACGCTGCGCACCAACGGCATTCCGGTGGCGCGCTTCCTGCCGTCCAGCTTTCCGCTGCCGCACCCGTATTTCAACCTGCGCAATCACCGCAAGCTGCTCGTCGTGGACGGCGCCGTGGGCTTCTGCGGCGGGATGAACATCCGCGACGGGCACATGCTCTCGCTCGTCCCCCGCGGCCCCACGCAGGACATCCACTTCCGGTTCCGGGGGCCCGTGGTGCGGCAGATGATGAGCGTGCTCGCCTTTGACTGGACGTTCACCACCGGCGAGGAGCTGCAGGGCGACGAGTGGTTCCCGCCGATCGACGCCGCGGGCTCGGTGATCGCCCGCGGCATCCCCGACGGCCCCGACGAGGACTTCGAGGCGCTGCTGTTCACCTTCCTCGGCGCCCTGGCCCAGGCGCGGCGCACCGTGCGCATCGTCACGCCGTACTTCCTGCCCGATCCGGCGCTCATCGACGCGCTGAAGGTGGCGGCGCTCCGCGGCGTGGAGGTGCAGATCATCCTCCCGGCGCGCGGCAATCTGCGCACCGTGCAGTGGGCCCAGACGGCGCAGCTCGGTCCGATCATCCACAGCGGATGCCACGTGTACCTCACCCGCGAGCCGTTCGACCACTCCAAGATGTTCGTCGTCGACGGCGCGTGGTCGCTGGTGGGGTCGGCCAACTGGGATCCGCGCAGCCTGCGGCTCAACTTCGAGTACGTGGTGGAGTGCTACAGCACGGCGCTGGCGGCGCAGCTGGACGCCATGATCGACGCCAAACGCGCCGGCGCGCGCGAACTCACGCGCGCCGATCTCCGGATGCGGCCGCTGCCCGTCAAATTGCGCGACGGCGTGATGTGGCTGGCCCAGCCGTATCTCTGACGCCCCGCTACGGTGTGCCGTCCGCCGGCGCCGGGACGGGCTCCTCGCGAAGCGCCAGATCCTGAAGCCGCACCGCGTGCCCCAGCAGGTACGGCACCGACGTCACCACGACCTTGGGCCGGAACATCAGCGCGGTGCGGATATACAGCGCCGTCTTGTTGTGCAGCAGGTGTTCCCACCAATGATGCGGCACGATCTCGGGCACGATTACGGTCACCAGATCGGCCTCGTCGCGGGCCTCCAGCCCCTTCACGTAATCCACGATCGGGCGGATCACCGACCGGTACGGCGAGTCGAGCACCACCAGCGGCACGTCGATGTCCCACGCTTCCCACTGCTTGCGGAGCGCTTCGGTGCCGGCGGGGTCCACCCCCACGGTCACGGCGCGCACATCTTCCGAGATGGTGGTGGCGTACACCAGCGCGCCCGCCGTGGCCTTGGTGATGCTGCTCACCGGGATGACGACGGTGTGGTGCATGAACATGAGCGGGGCCTGCCCGGTGTACTTGATCTCCTCGGCGAACCGCACGTAGTGGCCATGGATGGCCACCAGCATCCAGATGATGAGCGGGATGATCAGCACCACGATCCACGCGCCGTGCACGAACTTGGTGGCGATCTGCACCACGAACACCAGCGCCGTGGCGAGCGCGCCGAGCCCGTTGAGCGTGGCCCGCCACCCCCATCCCTTGCTCCGCACCTTGAACCAGTGCTTCACCATGCCCGCCTGCGACAGCGTGAAGCACAGGAACACACCGATGGCATACAGGGGGATGAGCGCCGACGTGTCGCCGTGGAACAACCACACCAGCACGATCGCCACCAGCGACAGCGCGACGATGCCGTTGGAGAACGCCAGCCGGTCGCCGCGCGCCGCCAGCTGGTGCGGCATGTAGCGATCCTCGGCCAGCAGGCTCGACAGCCGCGGGAAATCCGCGAATGCCGTGTTCGCGGCCAGCACCAGCACCGCGAACGTCGAATACTGGAGCATGTAATACGCCCACCCGCCGCCGAACACGTGCCGGCCCAGCTGCGACAGCACGGTCTCGTTGGCGCTCGGCATCACGCCGTAGCGGTGCGCCAGGTAGCTCGTGCCGATGAAGAACACGCCGAGGATCGCCGCCATCCAGCCGAGCGTGGTCGCGGCGTTCTTCGACGCCGGGGCGCGGAACGCCGTGACGCCGTTCGAGATCGCCTCGGTGCCCGTCATGGCCACGCACCCTTCGGCAAACGCCCGCAGCATCAGGAACACGAGCGCGAATCCGGTGAAGCCGCCGCCGAGCGCCGTGCCGTGCCCCTGCGACACGATGTCCACCCGCACCGGCCCCGCGGCCGGCGCCGGCGCATGACCGTAGGCCAGCCGGATCATCCCCACCGCGAGCAGGGCGAGCATCGAGACGATGAAGATGTACGTCGGGACGCTGAACGCCGCCCCCGACTCGCGCACGCCGCGCAGATTCACCACGGCGAGCAGCGCGATGGCCAGCACGCATAGCGTCACCGTCCACGGCGCCAGCGCCGGATACGCGGACGTGATGGCCGCGACGCCGCTGGAGATGGACACGGCCACGGTGAGGATGTAGTCCGTGAGCAGGGCCGCGGCCGCCACCAGCCCGGGTCCCACGCCCAGGTTGTCCTTGGCCACCGTGTACGATCCGCCCCCGTTGGGGTAGGCGAAGATGGTCTGCCGGTACGAGAGCGCCACCAGCATCAGCAGCCCGACGATCACGGCCGAGATGGGCAGCACGTAGCGCAGCGCCATCGTGCCGAGCACGGCGAGCACGATCAGGATCTGCTCCGTGGCGTAGGCCACCGAGGAGATCGCGTCGGACGAGAGGACGGCGAGCGCGGTCTTCTTGTTCAACCGCTCGTGCTCGAGCCGATCCGATGAAAGGGGCCGGCCGACGAGCAGCCGTTTGGCCCCGAGAATTGCGTTGGCCATGCAGGGAGTGGTGGTTCGGCGCCCGGCGAGACCGCCGGCGCGCCATAAAGCATAGCGCAATCCCGGCCGGGATGGATGGGCGGGGCCGCCCGGGGCCCCCGGCGTCCGCCCACGTCTATTTGAAAGCTTTATGCGCGCCCGTCATCTGGCAGCCGCCGCGCCCGCCCCCCACATTCCGGGCAGCGTAATCGCTGGTTGTTCTCCCGCGTGCTCCGTGTCATCCCAAGAGGGCGGTTTCCGTGCGCACTTTCATCTCGCGTTTCACTCTCGTTGCCTGCCTCGCGGCCCTGGCCGCCCCTGCCGTCGCCACGGCGCAGACCCCGGACGTCTCCTCGGCCATGCGCTGGCGCCAGATCGGGCCTTCGCGCGCCGGCCGCGCCCGCGCGGTGGCCGGCGTGGCCAGCGAGCCCAATGTGGCCTACATCGGGTTCGACAACGGCGGCGTCTGGCGCTCCACCGACTACGGCTCGACCTGGGAACCGATCTTCGATCAGGAATCCACCGGGTCCATCGGCGCCATCGCCGTCGCCCCGTCCGACCCCAACGTGATCTACGTGGGCACCGGGGCCGGCATCATCCGGCCCGACCTCGCCACCGGCGACGGCGTGTACAAGTCCACCGACGCCGGCCGCACCTGGACGCACCTCGGGCTGCGGAACAGCCAGATGATCGCGAACATCGACGTCGACCCCAAGAACCCGGACCGCCTGTTCGTGGCCGTGCTCGGCCACCCCTACGGACCCAACGCCGAGCGCGGGATCTTCCGGTCCACCGACGGAGGCAAGACCTTCCAGAAGGTGCTGTACAAGGATGAGTACACGAGCAGCGCCGACGTGCGCATCGATCCCGTGGACCCGAACATCGTGTACGGCACCCTCTGGCCGCAGCAGCAGGGCTACTCGGAGAACACGGCGTTCGGCGGCACCACCGGCGGCATCTACAAGTCGGTGGACGGCGGCACCACGTGGCATGAGATCGGCACCGGGCTCCCGGCCGTGATCCAGGCCAACCTCGCCATCGCACCCAGCAACCACAATCTGGTCTACGCGATGGTGGCCGGCTCGCTGCCGGCCGGCGCCGGAGGCCGCGGCGGACGGGGCAGCACCACCGGCGTGGTGGGGTTCTACAAGTCCACCGACGCCGGCGAGCACTGGGTGCTCGCGATCGACGATCCCGCCCTGCCAGCCGCCCAACGGCCCCGCGCCGCGGATCCGCGCCCGCTCGTGCGCATCGGCGGCGGCGACCTGCCCACGATCGCCGTCGATCCCAAGAACGATCAGGCGGTGTACAGCTCGTCCACCGTGCTCTGGCGCACCGAGGACGGCGGCCTCACCTGGTCCGCCGTGCGCGGCGCCCCGGGCGGCGACGACTACCAGAAGACGTGGATCAACCCCATCAACCCGAACATCATCGTCCAGGTGTCGGATCAGGGCGGCGTCGTGTCCGCCAATCGCGGCAAGTCGTGGAGCAACTGGTATACGCAGCCCACGGCCGCCATGTACCACGTGTCCACCGACGATGCGTTCCCGTACCGCGTGTGCGGCGGGCAGCAGGACTCCGGCTCGGCGTGCGTGGACAGCCGCTCGATGGACGGCGAGATCACCTTCCACGACTGGCACCCGGTGAACATCCAGGAGTACGGCATCGCCGCGCCGGACCCCAAGAATCCCGACCTCGTGTACGGCAGCAGCCGCAGCAACGTGTCGCTGTACAACCGCGCCACCGGGCAGACCACGAACGTCGGGCCCGACATGAGCGCCCGCGGCCCCGGCGGCGACACGTACAATCGCAACGTGCGCACGATGCCGATCATCTGGTCGCCGATCGATCACCGCACGCTGTACTACGTGTCCAACGTGGTCTGGAAGACCCGCGACGGCGGCCACGCATGGACGCGCATCAGCCCCGACCTGGCCCGCCAGACGTGGACCGTGCCGCCGAGCGTGGGCAAGTACGCGAGCGAAGTCACGCCGGGCCCGCAGGGGACGATCACCGCCCTCTCCCCCTCGCCGCGCGACGAGGGGGTGATCTGGGCCGGCACCGACGACGGCAACATCCAGGTGACCACCGACGGCGGCGCCAAGTGGACCAACGTCACGCCGAGCGCCATCGCGGCGTGGACGCGCATCTTCAACATCGACGCCGGCCACTTCGATACCAAGACGGCGTACGCGGCCGCGAATACGATGCGCCTGGACGACATGAATCCGCACTTCTGGCGCACGCACGACGGCGGCAAGACGTGGACCGAGATCGACAACGGCATCGCGCCGGGCGCCGTGGCCAACTCCATTCGCGAGGACCCGCGCACGCCCGGCCTGCTGTACGCGTCCACCGACACGCAGGTGTGGGTGTCGTACGACGACGGCGATCACTGGCAGTCGCTGCGCCTCAACATGCCCGCGATCTCGGTGCGCGACCTCCAGGTGAAGGACGACAGCACCTGCCTCTGCTCCGATCTCATCGCCGGCACGCACGGGCGCGGATTCTGGATCCTGGACGACGTGACGCCGCTGCGTCAGGCCGCCCAGGCGCGGGCGGCGAGCACCGCATTCCTGTTCAAGCCCGCCACCGCGGTGCGCGTGCGCTTCGGCACCAACGACCCCACCCCGTGGCCGCCGGAAGTGCTGGCGGGACAGAACCCGCCCCCGGGCGCCATCATCGATTACTATCTCGCGGCCGATGCCTCGGGCCCGGTCACGCTCGACATCCTCGACCGCGCCGGCAAGGTGGTCCGCTCCTACGCGAGCACCGATCCGGTGCTCCACCCCGATCCGGCGGTGGATCCCGAGGCGTACAACAAGGTCTGCCAGGAGAACCCCGGGGCCCCGGACTGCGGATTGCCGCTCTACTGGCCGGCGCCGCAGATGGCGCTCTCGTCCGGCACCGGCATGCACCGCTTCACGTGGGACCTGCACTACAACCCGGTGGGCGAGCCCGCGGGCCCCGGCGGTGAGGGTGGCGCCACCGGCGCCGTCCCGCACCGGACCTACCCGTCGGTGAATTCGCCGTGGGCACCGGCGGGCCGTTACACCGTGCGCCTCACGGTGGACGGCAGGCGCTACACGCAGCCGCTCACGCTGCGTCTGGATCCGCGCGTCAAGACATCCCCGGCGGCGCTCGCGCAGCTCGCCTCGCTGTCGCGCGAGATGTACGACGGCGCCGTGGCGGCCCATGCCGCGTACACGCAGGCACGCGCCCTGGTGGCGGCGCTGGACGGCCAGCAAGGCGCCGGCGTCGACGCCTTCAAGGCGCAGGTGGAAGCGCTCGCGCCCGCGCCCGCGCGCGGCGGTCGCGGCCGCGGGTTCGGTGGCTTCGGCCGCGGCCGCGGCCCCACCGGCCCGCCCACGCTCGAGAGCGTGAGCACGGCGATGCTCGGCGCGGCCATGGCCATGCAGGGCGCCGACGTCGCCCCCACGGCCAACGACGTCGCCGCGTGTTCGCTCGCGCGGAGCGAGTCTCGCGACGTGACCGCCAAGTGGAACACCCTCCGAACCGCCGGCCTCGCGGCGCTCAATGCCAAGCGCAAGGCCGCCGGCCAACCCCCGATCATGCTCTCCGGCAAATGAACTCCACGCTCCAACCGCCCGCCGAGCCGGTCGTCGATCGGTTCATCCGCTATGCGCGCATCGACACGCAGTCGCAGGAAGGCCAATCGGCCACGCCGAGCACGCAGACGCAGTGGACGCTGATCAATCTCCTGGCCGATGAGCTCAGGCAGCTCGGCGCGACGAACGTTCGGGTGGACGAGCACGGCATGGTGTACGCGTCGATTCCGGGCAACGCCCCGGAGTCGGCGCGGGTGCCGGTGCTGGGTCTCATCGCGCACGTCGACACGTCGCCGGCGGTGAGCGGCGCCAACGTGTCGCCGGTGATCCACGCCAACTACCGCGGCGGCGACATCGTGCTGCCCAACGACCCCACGCAGGTCATCACCGTGGCGCAGAATCCCGTGCTGGCGACGATGATCGGCGACGACATCATCACCACCGACGGCACCACGCTCCTCGGCTCCGACGACAAGGCGGGCGTGGCCGCGATCATGACCCTCGTGGACCTGCTGATCCGGAATCCCGGCATCACGCATGGTCCACTCTCCGTGGCGTTCACCCCCGACGAGGAGATCGGCAGCGGCATCGAGCTGTTCGACGTGCCCGGATTCGGCGCGCAGTTCGCCTACACCGTGGACGGCGGAACGCTGGGCGAGATCAGCGACGAGACCTGGAGCGCGCAGCTGGCCACCGTGACCTTCCACGGCAAGAGCGTGCACCCCGGCACGGCCAAGGGCGTGATGGTGAATTCGGTGTACGCCATGGCCCATTACCTGTCGCGGATGCCGCGCGACATGCTGCCGGAGACCACCGAGGGACGGGTGGGGTTCGTGCACCCGTACGCGGGCGTGGCCGACGTGGAGACGTCGAGCGTGAAGATCCTGCTGCGCGACTTCGAGCGGCAGGGCCTGGAGTCCAAGGAGCGGCTGCTCCGCGAACTCGCCGCCGCCACCGAGGTCGCCTTCGCCGGAGTCACCGTGCAGGTGGACGTGAAGGACAACTATCGGAACATGAAGGAAGTGCTCAAGGACCATCCGCAGCTCACCGAGAACGCCCTCGAGGCGGCGCGGCGCGCGGGACTCGAGCCGTTCATGATGCCCATTCGCGGCGGCACGGACGGATCCAAGCTCACGTTCCGCGGACTGCCCTGCCCCAACATCTTCACCGGCGGGCACAACTTCCACGGGAAGCAGGAATTCAATTCGCGGCGCGGACTCGAGAAGACCGCCGAGACGCTGGTGCACCTGGTGCAGATTTTCGCGGAGCGCGCTGCGCGCGGGTAGCGCGCGGCCCGGCGCCGGGCGGGGATGCGGCGATCAGCGCGCGTCCACGTACGCCCAGTAGCTCTGATCCATCGCCCCGGTCTTGCTCCCGAGATACGGGAAATGGCCGTAGCGGAGCGACAGCTGGCCGTCGGCCTCGTCGACGCTCTTGCCCTCGATCACCGCCTCGTAGAGCGCCGCCACCAACCCCGACCGGTCGGCGCCGCCCTGGCAGTGGATCAGGATCGGCTTGGGCGCCGCGCGGAGGACGGCCAGGATGCTCTCGATCTGCGCCGGCGTGACGACCCGCTCCGCCGATATACCGATATCGTAATGCATGACGCCGCGGGCCCTGGACACGCCGATCTCGTCCACATACCAGGTGTCGGTGGGGTGGGCGCCCCGCAGGTTCACGATCGACTTGATGCCGTACTCCCCGATCACGTGCTCGAACTCGCCCTGGTTGAGCTGGGCCGACCGATACAACTGGCCCTGCTCCACCACGTGGATGTTGCCGGTGAGCTGGAGCGCGCCCAGGTAGCCGCCCAGTGAAAGGACCACGACGGCGGCGACGATCGCCAGGCCCTTCACGGCCCGCCGCCATGTCGCCCGTCCCGGGGCGGGGTTGGTATCCAACGCGGTCACGTCCCCTCCACGGGTCGGGTGCCGATCGAGACGCACCGCGCAGTCGATGCGTCAGGCCTCCTCAAAACTAACAGGCCGGGCCGCGAGGAGCGATCGAACGGAGCGGGGAGACTCGGATGCCTCAGTGTGTCGCGGTGTCTGCGCCGCCGGTTCCGGGAACGGGCGTGAGCCTGACGAGTTCATCGTGGAACGCCTTCCACTGCGCGGCGTTCAACGCGGCCACGGCCGGCCGGAAGCCGTTGCTCGGGGCGCCGGACATGGCCACGCGGGTGAAGACCGCCATGTTGGCGCGCCAGTCGGGAGCCTCCGACAGCACTTCCGCGGCCCGCACCGAATCCGCGATCAGCCCCCGCCGGAGCTCGGCGGGCATGCTGCGATCCGACGCGGGGGGCATCGTGACCGCGGGGGGCGCCGTATACTCGGCTTCCATGTGGGTCATGACCGTGGGCACGGCCACCTTGCTGGGCGCGAGCGGGCCCTCGCCCAGATGGTAGCGCGCGTCGATCTGCTTGATGTCCTCGGCCTGGTTGTCGTGGTGGTCGAACGCGCCGAGCGATTGCACGTAGTGGGCCACGGCGAAGCGGTCGGGGGGCGTGAGCGCGTCGAACGCCGGCATGCCCGTGCCTTTGACGCCATCGCTCAACGTGGTGTAGATGGCGGCCATGGTATACCCCACCGTCCAGCCCTGCGCCTTGCTGAAGTCCCGTGGACGAGGCGTCAGCGCCACGGCGGCGGCGCCGTCGCCCTTGCCCATCGCGCCGTGGCACATCACGCAGCTCACGTCGAACAGCTGCTTCCCGTGGGCCAGCGCTTGCGGACTCGCCGTGAGCATCGCGCCAAGGTCGAGGCCGGCCGTCGGCTTGCCCACCACGGTGGCGAAGATCGTGGGATCCGGATGCTTGTCGGTGACCGCCGGGTACGGCAGCGTGTGCGCGCCGCCCGCATAGATCAGCGCCCGTCCCACGACCACCAGCAGCCCGATCGCGCCGACGACGGACACCACGGCAATGGCAATTCCCTTTGATTGTTGCGGCATTCGCTATTCCTTCAGCGGAGATGGAAGTTGCGTCCGTCAGGCAGGAATGGATCGCCCACCGGCGTATCCTCGCCCATGCCCATGGCCCGGATGACAACGAGGAGCCCCGCCGAGAGGAAGAAGACGGCGAATGCCGCCTCGGGCCACCCGAGATGGAGGCCCTTTCCCTGGATCGGGGACACCAGCCAGAACACGTCGACCGCTTCCATGAAGATCACCCAGATCGACACCCACCGGAGCCGCTTCCAGTTCTTCTTGTCCCTCCTCGTGATGAGGGCGAGAAACGGCACGAAGAAGCGTCCGACGCCGAGGAGGATGAAGACGCTCTCCATGGTCCCCGTGGTGCGCTCCCGGAACCAGAACACTTCTATCGGAAGGTCCGCGTACCACTGGAGGAGGTACTGCGAGAACGCGATGTACCCCCAGAAGATGGTGAATCCGAACAACAATCCGCCGAGGTTGTAGAGATGATCCTCGGTGATCCCGGGCAGCCGGCCGCGGCGATACAGATAGATCACCATCAGCGACGTCACCGCGAGCCCGGACGTGACGGCGCCCGCGAACAGATAGACGCCGAAGATGTCGCTGTACCAGCCGGCCTCCAGACTCGACACCCAGTCGAACGCGAACGCGGTGAGCGTCAGCGCGAGGATGATCATGAAGATCGGCGCGAACCGCCGCAGCCGGACCGTGGCCTGGGGGTCCCTGGTCGCGTCCTGGCGCACCGACCCCAGGACGAGAATGCGATACGACACGACCCACAGCGCCACGCAGATCACCAGCCGCGTGATGAAGAACGGGACATTCAGCCACGACGTCTTCATCGCGATCGCCGGATCGGATGCGGCGCCCGGCTGCGTCCACGAGAACAGCACGGGCAAGGAGAACAGCGCGATCAGGGCCACGGGCACCAGCCAGGGCGTGAGCGCGGCCACGCGTTCGGGCGCTCGCCGCAGAGGCACGCTCCAGGTGGCGCCCGTCACGTGCTGCAGCGCCACGATGAACAGGGCGCCCAACGCGATGCACACCATGAACACGAACCACAGGAGCCAGTTGGCCCAGAAGCGCTGCGCCCCGTCCAGCACGTAGGTGCTCACGACGCCGGCGCCGCCGACGGCCAGCAATGCCCACAGGGCGGCGGGTGCTCGATTCATCGTCGATCCTGAGGTGGATGCCACGGACGCGGACATGGTGTTCATTTCAGATCCCCCTTCGTCGCGTCCTGCGAGCGTTGGAGCGCCCGGATGTAGCGCACCACGGCCCACCGGTCGTCCTGCGAGATGTCGGCCGCGTAGCCCGGCATGGTGCGGATGCCCTGCGAGATCACCCAGTACAGGAAGCCGTCGGGCGCGGCGCGCATCGGCGCCGACTGCAGATCCACCGGCATCGCATGGTACGTGCTGTCGAGCCACGGCTTGCCCGTTCCGAGGCGATCGTGGCAGACGGCGCAGTGCAGATTGAACATCTCGCGTCCGCGCGTCAGCACCTGCGCCGTGACCGGCAACGGGTTGAAAAGATTCGTTCCCGCCGCGTCGGGCGTCGTATCGACCACCGGCATGTACCCGCGCGCCACGGTCCCGATCGGAGGCAGTTGCATGCCGCGCCCGTTGGCGAAGAACGCGTCCGCCGACTGCGCGTTGAGCTTGGGCTGCACCTGCATGTTGACCATCGGCTTGATCGTGGGAAAGGCACGGATCACCCACGCCGTGCCCACGCCGGCCACCGCACACGCGGCGGCGATCGCGACGCCGGTCCTCGCCCACCACGCCAACCCAGGCTTCGTCTCTTCGGGGACGCGAACCACTTCGATGGACTCGGCGCCCGCCGCGCGCAGCGCGCCGGCGGCCCCTTCCACATCCAGCGTGCCGCCCACCGGAACCAGCACCAGCGCGAACCGGTCGCGCGTGATGCTCGTGATGGCCTTGCTCTCCAGCATCGGGTTGCCGAAGAACGGCAGCTTGTTGAAGGCGAACAGCATCCCGATGCCGGCGGTGAACGTCGACAGCAGGATGGTCGCTTCCACCATCACCAGCACCCAGCCCTGCCACCCGTTGAACGGCTTCCCGCCGGTGCGCAGCGGATACCCTCTGGTGCTGGTCCACCACTCGAACGTGAATGCCGAGATGCACGCCAGGCTCCCGATCAGGAACACCAGGACGCCCAGCTTCGACTTGGGCAGGTCCAGCGCCTCGTCGATCCCGTGCACCGGATAGGGGGTGTACGCCTCCAGCTTGGCGAAGCCCTTGGCCTTGATCTTCGGGATCGCCGCCAGCAGTTCGTCCGCGCTGCCGAACAGCCCCAGCACGCCGAATACGGAATCAGACATGTTCGGCCCCCGCGCGCTGCTTCTGGTAATACACGATGTCGGGCTTCACTTCCCACGCCGCGATGATCGGCAACTTGCGCAGGAACAGCAGCAGAAGCGTCAGGAACAGGCCGATCGAGCCGAAGAGAATGGCGAAGTCGTACCGCGTCGGGAGATAGCTGCCCCACGAAGACGGCAGATAGTCGCGCTGCAACGACAGGATGACGATGGTATACCGCTCCATCCACATGCCGAGCGTCACCCCGGACGACACCAACACCATGACCGGCACGGACCGGCGGAATCTGGGGAACCAGAGCAGCTGCGGCAGCACGCAGTTGAGCGTGATCGTCAGCCAGCCCGCCCACCAGCCCTTGCCGAACACGTAGTTGGCGAAGACGTACCTGACGAAGGTGTCGGAGCTGTACCAGGCCGTGAAGCCCTCCATGAGGTACGCGTACGCCATGACGCAGGACAGGAACAGGACCATCCGGTTCAGGAGGTCCATGTGCCGGGGGGTGACGTAGTTCTCCAACTTCATGGCCGTGCGCACGAACGCGAACACGAGCACGACCCCCGCGAACCCGGAGAAGGCCGCTCCCACCACGAAGTACGGCGGGAAGATCGTCATGTGCCAGCCGGGCACCATCGACACGGCGAAGTCCATCGACACGATGCTGTGCACGCTCAGGGCCAGGACCGTGGTCATGCCAGCCAGCAGGAGGTACCCCTTCTCGTAGTGGACCCACTGCCGGGCATTGCCCACCCACCCCCAGCTGAGCAGCCTGAACACCGCCCGCTTGACCCTGCTCGTGGCGGTGCCGCGCAACGTGGCGAAATCGGGGACCAGCCCCAGATACCAGAACATGAGCGACACGATGAAGTACGTCATCACCGCGAACACGTCCCAGATCAGCGGCGATCGGAAGTTCACCCACATCCCCCGCTGATTGGGGTACGGCAGCAGCCAGTACGGCAACCAGGGCCGGCCGATGTGGATGGCCGGAAAGATCATCGCGCAGACGAACGCGAACACGGTCGTGGCCTCGGCGATGCGGCTGATCGCGTTGCGCCACCGCTGCCGGAACAGATAGAGGATGACCGAGATCAACGTGCCGGCGTGGCCGATGCCCACCCAGAACACGAAGTTGATGATCAGGAAGCCCCAGACCACGGGCACGTTGTTCCCGATCACGCCAATGCCGGTGTACAGCATGTAGCCGATCGCGGCGAAGCCCATGAGCGCCACCAGGCCGGTGATCGTGATGGCGATGTACCAGGATCTGGGCGGGGGCGCCTCGCTCCAGTACCGGACGTGGTCGTCGAGGCCGCCAAGCGAAACGTCGCCTTCGACCAGGGGTGCGATGCGCAGCGATACCGGGAGGGTGGCCTCAGACATGGTCATTCGTCTTCTGCGGTTGGGCCGGATTCTTCAGATCGGCCAGGTAGGTGATCGCCGGCCGCGTTCCCAATTGCTCGAGAACCTTGAACCCGCGGTTGCTCCGGGACAGCATCGAGACGCGGCTGTTCACGTCCTTCAGATCGCCGAACACGATCGCATTGGCCGGGCACGCCACCGCGCACGCCGGCGCGATGTCGCCGTCGCGCACCGGATGGCCTTCGTCCTTGGCCACCTGCACGCCGTTGCGGATGCGCTGCACGCAGAACGTGCACTTCTCCATCACGCCGCGCGGACGGACGGTCACCTCGGGATTGAACGCGAGGTCCAGTGGATCCGTGATGAAACTGGTCAGATCGAAGAAATTGAACCGCCGCACCATGTACGGGCAGTTGGCGGCGCAGTAGCGGACGCCGATGCACCGGTTGTACGCCTGTTCGTTCAAGCCGTCGTCGCTGTGCACCGTGGCGGACACGGGGCAGACGGGCTCGCACGGCGCGTCGTCGCACTGCTGGCACAGCATCGGCACGTGACCCACCTGCGGATTCTCGTCGGCGCCGAGGTAGTACACATCGCCCCGGATCCAGTGCATGGTCCGGCCGCGCGCCACCTGCTCGGGGCCGACCACGGGAATGTTGTTCTCCGACTGGCAGGCGATCTCGCATCCCCCGCACCCCACGCACGCCGACAGGTCGATGGTCATGCCCCACTTGTGATCCGGCCACTCCTGATTCTTGTTCAGGGTCGCCAGCTCCCCCGCGTCGTCGGGCAGCGCGGCCTGCTTCTTGTATTCATCGAGCGACCAGATCCGCACGATGTCGCGGTCGTGCGACGAAAAGTGATGCTGCGTGCGGACCAGCGGCTCGTGGCCGGCCACCCGCGTCACCCGCGCGTTCGGACGGAAGAAGGGCGTCGACCCGTCATCCGCCACGAGGGGAAAGACATTGGCCCCGCGCCCGCCCGCCACGCCGCCCTCCCGGCCATGGCCGAGCACCGCGAACACCGCGCCCTGGGCCTGCCCGGGCTGCACCAGCACGGGAAGACGAACCTTCCGCGCGCCGGCTTCGACCGACACCAGGTCGCCATCCGAGACATTCAACGTCTTGGCATCGGCGCCGGATACCGCCAGATAGTTTCCCCAACAGACCTTCGAGACGGGGTCCGGCAGCTCCTGCAACCAGCCGATGTTGGCGTATCGGCCGTCCCACATCCGGACATCGGGCGCGATGATCAACTCCATGCCGGCGGAGCGCGTCGCGGCGGCCGCCTTCCTGGCCGCATCGGTCACCGCGGCCGCGCGAAGCGTGCGCGGAGGGCGCGCCGTGGCCCCGCGCTGCAGCACCCCGTCATGCACGGCCGCCGCCCAATACTGCTCGAAATTCGCGGGCGTCCCCTTGGCGTAGACCTCGTGTTGCCACCGCGTCATCAGGTACGCGCGGTAGTCGGTGGACGCCGGCCCGCCCAGGGCGTTCGCCCATCCGAGGAGAATCTCCTCGGCCTGCCGCGAGTCGTAGAGCGGCCGGATGAGCGGCTGTTGCAGACTCAGCAGGTCGGTGGACGGTTCGAAGTCGTTCCAGCTCTCCAGCCAGTGGTTGATCGGGAGCACCACGTCGCATCGCCCCGCGGTCTCGTCTTCCTCGAGACCGAGGCGGACCTTCAGCGGCACGTGGGCCAGGGCGGCGTTGAACGCGTCGGCGTCCGCCATGGCATGCGAGGGATTCACATCCCAGAAAACGGCGGCGGCGAAATGGCCCGAGGCCATGTCCCGCGTCACCTGCGCCATCTCCAACGGCGTGGCCACGGATGCCGCATCGGCGGAGTAGGTGGTATCCACGGTATGGCCCTCCGCGCCGAGCATGGTGTTGAGCAGCGCCACCGCCGCGTGCGCTTCCATCGGCAGCGATGGGCCGGCCATGACGAGGCTGCCGGCGCCCGCCGCTGCCAGGTCATCGACGAGCGACGAGAGCGCCGCGGCATCGACCCCGTACTCCTTGGCCAGGGCCTCGATGCTGAACGGCGCGAGCGTATCGCCCGCGAGCCCGGCGGGAACCTTGAGGCCGTGCCTGTCGCGGAGGGCCTTCGCAATCGCGAACGCGATCGGCGCCGCGCCGGACGGCCGGAGCGGAACGCGTACGTCGGCCTTGCTGCCGGTGATGCTCAGGCAGCTCTCGAACGCGTAGAGCCGGTTCATCGGGTCGCCAGGCTTGGCCAGCTTCCGATGTTCCGTGAACCCCGCGATGGCCGGAACGGCGTTCCCGGCGGTGCCGAGAAAATCCGTCTCGAACGCCGCGATCACGGAGGCCCGCTCGATGCGATACTGGGGCACCACGGCGTCGCCGTACAGCGCCGCGGACGCCGTGAGGTCGGCCAGGCCGAGGGCCGGCTCCCACGCCACGTGCTGGAGTCCGGGCAGCGCTTTCCGCAGGTCGTTGAGCACGGCCCGGCGCGTGGGCGAGACCACGGCCGGCGTGAGGAGCAGCACAGGCTTCCCCGAGGCCGCGGCGCTCTTGAGCGCCGGCACGACGCGGGCGTCGGCGTCCTTCCAGCTGGCCGCCTTGCCCGCCACACGGGGCTCGCGGAGGCGCCCGGGATTGTACAGGCCGATGATCTCCGCCTGCGCCCTGAGCGACGTCTTCCCCTTGAAGATGGGATGCTCGTCGTTGCCCTGGATGTGGATGGGCCGCCCTTCACGCGCCTTCACGAGCACGCCGTACGCGATGAGTCCTTCCTGATACGTGCTGGCGTAATAGTTGGCAACACCGGGAATGACCTCGTCGGGCTTCCTGGTGTACGGCACGATCGTGTCCTTGTCCGCCGGCTCGCATCCGACCGTGGCGGCCAGCGCCGCGGAGGCGCCGATCAGGCTCAGGAAGCGCCGACGGGACAGCGGCTCCCGTTCGGAGGGCGGCTCGACGGGCGTGAGGGCGCCCGGCGCGAACTCCGGCCGCTTATCCATGGCGTTTCACCGCGAACGGGTCCGGTTGCACTCGGCGGGCCCGCTCGGCGGACGTCCCCCCGCGCGGGAGACGACCCGGCTTGGCCGGTCGGTTCTTCCACGGAAGCAGGCGGCCGAGTACGGACGCACTCACCAGGACAGCGCCAACGGTCGCGGCGATCTCGACCACAGCTTGGCGGCGACTCCTCACCATCATATCGTGCTCCTCTATCCGATTATCGGTGACAAGCGGTGCAATCCGTCGGTCCCTGCTTGATGGCAGAGGTCGGCGGCAGGTACGGGCGCGGATCCCGATGGCAGGCCAGGCACTGTCCCATCCGCATGTTCATGACGCGGGACACGACGTCCATGTTCTGAACGGCACCGTGGCAGGTCTGGCACTGGACGCCCACGTTCACGTGCGCGCGGTGGTCGAAGTACGCATGGTCCGGCAGGTCATAGACCCGCTTCCACAGCATGGCACGATCCGATGCCAGTCGGGCCACGACATCCTTGGTGATGTAGTTGCTGTCGGGCATCGTGATGAACCGGTGGCAGTTCATGCACGTCTGGACCGCGGGCACGGTGGCGGCGCGGCTGCGATCGGCATTCGTGTGGCAGTACTCGCACGGAATGCGATTCGTGCCGGCATGCACCTTGTGCGAGAACGGGATGGGCTGCGCCGGCGCGTAGCCGAGCACGAAGCGCGCGGGCTGCGTGATCCATCCCACCGTCACCATGGTGCTGACGACGAGGACCACGCCCGCCGGAACGACGACACGCCAGAATCGATCGCGCGGATGCACTTACCGGACCCCCAGACAAGAACGCCACGGACAAGTCGCTGAACACGCGCCGTGGGATGTCCGTCCCCGCGGCGCCGCCATCGGTGAGCACCATCGCCTGTTCACACGTTCCATTTCACGCATCCTCACCGCAGTTCCACCGTTCGCACAACGCCGGCGCCGGCCCGTCTCCGGCCATGCGGCCCGAGCAGCCACGTGCGCCCATGATCCTTCCACCACCGGTGCAGCACCCAGACCAGGACGCCGAGATCGAACGCGAGCGTCGCCAGCACGAGCGTGATCGGTACCACCATGCCCGCCAAGATGATGACCAGCGCTGCGGCTCCCATGTTGGATCTCCTGCCGCCAGGTGTGGCGCGCTGCGGCGTCGTTCGCACGGCGCAGCGCGGTTCCTACTTGTTGGCCTTGAGACTTCTGATGTAGTCGATCACCGCCCACCGGCCGGCCGGCGTCAGCGTGGACCGCGCGCTCGGCATCGGGCCCCGGCCCTCGGTGATCTTCCAGAACAGCGCGCCGTCCGTCTGCGACTGCACGCGATCCGACGTGAGATCCGCCGGATGCACGGGTAGCGACGCCGCGATCTGCCCGTCGCCCCGCCCGTGCTGCCCATGGCACATCTCACAGTTGGCGCGGAACAACCCGCGCCCCCGAGCCACGGCGTCATTGGTTACGGCAACGGGATTCGGCTGATGCGCCGGCTCTTCCGGCGCCACCCACACCGACGCGTTGCTCGATTCCTGCGCCGCCGCCGGCGACGCCGCCAACCCTCCGATCACGGCGAGGACCGTGCACGCGGCCACGCCGCGCGCCGCGAGGGCCGTCATCCTGCGAATGCCAGACATCGATATGCCTCCTCTTGGATGTGACGCCATGCTCCACCAACCGACCATCCTCACAGCTTCGTCGCCGCCCCGGCATCGGCCACCCGAAACGCCGCGTGGATGATCCGCACCAGTTCATCGTCCTCCGGCGCCGCGACGTAACAGAACAGGCCCTGCTCGATCACGAACACATCCGCCGCGGACGAATTCGCGCTGACCGCGATGATCTGCGCCTCCGGGTACATCTCCTTGATCAGCGCGATTTCCAACTGCGCCGCTTCCGGTCGGTGGTCGATGCAATCGACCACCGCAATGCGCGGCCGGATGCGGCGCAATCCCTGCAGCAGACCCGCCCCCGGCAACATGTGAACCACGTCGAACCGGCTTGGCGGAAGGAGCTGCCTGAGCGATGCGCCGAGGTCAGTCGACGGACTGATCACCAACAGGGTTGTGGTGTCCATCGCTTCCTTCCCTCGCGTTGCCGTTGCCGCGATCGCGCATTCAACGGGCGCGATCAACGTCCTCTTAAGCAGGATGCGTGCCGCAGACCGGGACGCAGCATCACCGGCAAGGCGAAGGCACGTAGCACGCGTGACGGCAACGCGTTACGCCCTCTGGCGCGTGGCGGGCCCCGAGCCTCACGCGAGGGGGCAATTCACACGCGCGTGACAGGCGCGGGCCCGACGGCGCGACGCGTCGCGCGGCGCGCGGCGCGCCCTGTACCTAACTGCTTGACTTGGATGGACTTGGTCGGCGGCGCGGGCGTTTCACGCGCGTGTGAATATCCGACGCCCGCGATTCACGCCGGCGCGACGGGCCCGCGATCGGTCGAGGCCCGGAAATCGGAGGGATTGATGCCGTGCTTCTTGAGCAGCCGGTACAGCGTGCCGCGCGGCAGGCGCGCGTGCTCCGCCGCGCCCGCCACGTCGCCGCCCTGCACGCGCAGCAGGTCCTTGAGATAGTCGCGCTCGAACACCGCGCTGTGCTGCTCGCGCAGCGTGAAGTACCCCTGCCCGTTCTGGGCCGGCGGCGTGCTCGCGGCCCCCACCACCTCGTCGGGGAGGTCCTCCACGCGGATCGCCTCGCGGCGGCAGAACACCAACGCGCGCTTGATGACATTCTGCAACTCGCGCACGTTGCCCGGCCAGCGGTAGCCCATGAGCACCTCCACCGCCTCCGGCTCCACGGGCAGCGATTCGCGACCGATTTCCCGCGCGTATCGGTTCACGAAATGCGCGACCAACGGCGCGATGTCGTCCGGCCGTTCGCGCAGCGGCGGGATGTTGATGCGGGCCACGTTGATGCGGTAGTAGAGGTCCGCCCGGAAGGCCTGGCGCTGGACGTCCTGCTCCAGATCGGCCGAACTCGCGGCCACCACCCGGACATCCACATCCAGTTCCTGCGTGCCGCCCACGCGGCGGATCCGGCGTTCCTGGAGCACCCGCAGCAACTTGGCCTGAAGCTTGGCGGGCAGGTGATCGATCTCGTCGAGAAACAGCGTGCCGCCGGCGGCGAATTCCACGAGGCCGAGCCGGCGGCCCACGGCCCCGGTGAACGCCCCACGCTCGTGCCCGAAGAACTCGCTCTCCAGCAGATCCTCGGGGATCGCGCCGCAGTCGATCGGCACCAGATGTCCGGCCGACCGCCGGCTGCGCTGGTGGATGCTGCGCGCCACGAGCTCCTTGCCGGTGCCCGTCTCCCCCGTGATCAACACGTCCACATCGGTGGCCGCCACGCGGTCGATGGTCTCGAACACGGCCCGCATCGCCGCGCTGGAGCCCACGATGTCCCCGAAGGCGTGCCCACGCTCCACCTGGTCGAGCAGCAGTTGATTCTCGTCGCGCAACCGCCGGCCGTCGAGGATGCGCCGCACCGTGGCGCGCAGGTCGTCGGGCATGAACGGCTTCACGATGTAATCGGTGGCGCCCAGCTTCATGCTGTCCACCGCCGTCTCCACCGTGGGATACGCGGTGAGCATCAGCACCGGCAGGTCCGGATCGTGCATGCGGGCGGTGGCCAACAGCTCGATGCCGCTGACGCCCGGCATCCGGACATCGGTGATCAGCAGGTCCCACGACTGGTCCGCCACCTTGGCCGCCGCGCGGTCGCTGTGCGACTCCACCTCGACATCGACGCGGTCCAGGGTGCGCAGGGTATCGCGGCACACCTCCAGCATCCCGATCTCGTCGTCCACCACCAGCACGCGCATGGCCGCGGTCGTCATGCGGCGCCTGCCCGGGCTTCGTCCACGGGCCCGGCCAGCGGGAACCCGAGCAGCACCCGCGTGCCCCGGTCCGGCTCGCTCTCGATCTCGATCGTCCCCTTGTTGCCCCGCACCAACCCCAGGCAGATGGAGAGGCCGAGTCCCGTGCCCTGCCCCTCGGGTTTCGTGGTGAGGAACGGCTCGAAGATCCGCTCGCGAATGTCGGCCGGGATCCCGCTTCCGGTATCCGCCACCACCAGATGAAGCAACCCGCTCTGGTGCGCGGGCCCGCCATCGTTCGCGGATACCGACAGACGGCCTCCCCGTGGCATGGCATCCAACGCATTGACGAACAGATTCAGGAATACCTGCTCCATCTCGCCGGGGTTCACGAGCACCAGCGGCAAACTGCCCGACAGATCTTCCTCCACGGTCACCCCCGCCACCCGTGCGCTCGGCTCCACCATCGCCAGCGACCGGCGCACCACCGTGCGCACATCCACCGGCTTGGCCGGACCAACCGACGGCCGGCAGTACGACAGCAGGCCCTGCGTGATGCGCGCGATCCGGTCGGCGAGGTCCGTGATCTTGACCAGTTCATCGGCGGCATGAGCGGACAGTCCGTCGCGATGGTCCGAGAGCAGGAGCCGGGTCTTGGCGCTGATGATGGCCACCGGATTGTTCACCTCGTGCGCCACGCGTCCGGCCAGTTCGCCCACCGCCACGAGCCGCTCGGAGCGCGCTACCCGCGCCTGGATGCGCTTCTGCTCCGTGATCTCGCGCGCCAGCTGCACCACGTGCGTGATCGCGCCGCGCGCATCCACCAGCGGCGCGGTGGTGAGCAGGAAGGTACGTTCGCCCCGATCGGTGACCGCGTCACCCGCCCCGGCGCGCGCCGGCACGCGCACCTCCCGGATGCGCTGCATGCCGTCGACGAGGAGCTGGGATGCGGAAACGTCCGGACCCGGCGAGTCGTCGCCGCTCGGCGCCAGGAAGGCGCTGCCGAACAGCGCGTCCCAGCGGGGATTGTGCCACATGCCCTGCGCATCGCGGTCGCACACGTAGAGCGCCGTGCCCGTGGTCTCGAGCGCCCGTTCCAGCAACTGGCTCTGCGACAGGGCGCGATCGGCGAGCCGTTCGATCCCGCGCCGCCCGCGCCGCAGCTGATCGGCCACGGTGCTGGCAAAGTACGCCGTGAGGAAGAGCATGCCCACGTGCAGGGCAATGCGGCTGAACACGAACTGGCTGTCGTACGCGGCCTGCGTGGGGGCGCCGCCCGTGACCAGGTTCGGGAGGATGGCGAGCGAATAGTGGGGGATCACCCGGGAGAGCTCGCCCAGCGCCAGCAGCGTGAACAGCGCGCTCGCCGCGGCGGCCACGTAGTAACTCTGCCGGCGCTCGAACACCATGCCGGCAATGATCACGTGAAACGACAGCACCGTGGTGAGCGGATTCTCGATGCCGCCCGAGAAGTGGAGCAACGCCGTGAGGATGACCAGATCGCCGTACGCCTGGACCTTGAGCAGCGGACCCGGGGCCGTGCGCGCACGCAGCAGCGCCGTGTAGGTGACGTTCAGCGCCACCAGCGCCCCGATCGACAGCGCCAACGGACGCCAGAGCGCCGGCGCGAGATAGCCCATCACGTCCACGGAGACGAACACCAGCAGCGTGGCCGTGAGCACCGCCACCCAGCGCATGCGGATGAACCACTCCGCGAACCGGACGTCGCGCTCCTCATCGGTGAGCGGATGCCCCTCCATCCCATCGTCGTCGCCGAGGTCTGCCGAGAAGAGCGATGGCATGCCCCGGAGGACCAGCCAGGCCGCGACCGTCGCCGCGACGAGCGATGTGGCCAGCCCCACCAGGTGATGGAACGCGCCCATATCGGTCGTGGTGGCGCCGGCCAGCCATCGCCGCTCCACCAGCTCGGCGGCCGATACCAGCACCAGCACCACGCCAAAGGCGATCGCCACCGATGCACCGAGGCCGAGGCGCGGCACTATGGGCGCAGGGCGTGGACGGGGTTCGGTGGATCGCGGCGGGCGGCGGAAAATGGGCATTGAGAGCCGCATTCGACACGCGAATCTGATGCGCGCGGAGCGGTGTCGAAAGAGTTAGAAGGGCGCCCGTAGTTCTGGTATCAGGACAACGCCGCCAATTCGTCCGGGAATACCTGACGCGGTGCCCATGCACCTCGCAGTCAGAAGCGCTCGCCGGCGGCTTCGCGCGCCTGGCTCCCCACGGCGCGAATGCGCGACCACATCGTATGGAAGAAGATCGCCAGCCCGGCAATCTGCAGGAACCCACTGCCCACCACGGTCCACCGCAGCCAGCCTCCGCCGGCGACGGTGCGCAGCAGTTCCGCCAGCACGCGGGCCCCGGTGCCCACGGTGACGCACCAGTACGCCGCGCCGGCCAGCGCCGGCCGGTAACGCGCATCGGCGCGCTCCGGCCTGGGAAAGAGCCAGAGCGCCACCCCCATGATCATCATCATCACGAACCCGACGAAGATGGCGTGCGTGTGGGCGCTCACCTCGTACGGGCCCGGGTACTGCTGCCAGATCTCGCGCTGGACGATCATCCAGCCGCCGATGGCCAGCCCCGCCATCAGGAAGCCGATCGCGGTCTTGATATAGCGCCGTACGAGGGAGTGCACCGGCCGCTCAGCGCGCGCTCACGCGTCCACCACCAGAAATCCGACCGCCCCCTTCTGGCCATGGCCGAACGCATGATTCACGAATGGGAATTCACCCGGCACGTCGCACACGAGTTCGAAGCCCATGCCCCCGCCCGCGGCCACCTCGAACGTCTGGACTCCGTGAATGGCGTTGTCCGGCGGCGCTCCGAGGTACACGGTGTCGAACTGCTCCCCCACGACGTGGAATGCGCAGGCATGGGTGGGCCCCGCATTCACCACCCAGAACCGCACGCGATCGCCCACCTTCACATGGATCGGATCGCGGGCATACTGGTCCGGACGCCCGTTGAACGCCACGAGATCGGGCAGCGTGGACAGCATCTTGGTGTAGTCGAACGGCCGCACGCCATTGACCGCGGCCCCCAGGTACATCTCGCCCTCGACGAGCACGAACTCCCTGGCCGGCGGGAGCGGCACGGCGGGCGATACGATGATCGCCCCGTACATACCGGATCCGATATGCATCAGCACCGGCGCCGTGCCGCAATGGTACATGAACGCCCCGGCGTAGCGCGGCTTGAAGCTGAACGTCACCGACTGTCCCTTGGCCACCGACCGGAACGCGACCTTGGGGTTGATCTGCGCCGCGTGGAAATCCATCGAATGGGGCATGTCGGCTTCGTTGGTCAGCGTGACCTCCACCGTGTCGCCCACGCGACAGTGTACGATGGGGCCCGGCGTGTCGCCCTCGAACGTCCACGCCGCCACGACCGTGTCGTCCGACACGCGGATCGGCGCCGCGCGGGCCGTCCAGTGCAGCCGCAGCGTCCGCTCGCCCGACAGCGGCGGCAGCGTGGGGTCGAACCGCTTGTAGGCCACCGACGCCGCCCCGGCGCCCGGCGCCGTCGTCGCCGCCGCTCCCGTATGGAGCGCCGTATCGAGTTTGCTATCGGGATTGGCCGGCGCGCCCGTTCCGCCTGGCGCGGCCGCCGATTCGGTGCCGCCCGACTTGGCGTTTGGCCCGCACGCGGCCAGCGCGGCTCCGAGGCCCGGAAGGGCCAGCGACAGCACCGACGCGCGTTGCAGGAAGGCACGCCGGGTGCTCGACGCCTCGAACGACGAGGCCGCGGTGGAGCGATCGCCGCCCGCCGGCCGGAGGGGAGTGGGACGATCGTTGGATTCGTTCATGCGTAATCCGGGTTGAAGGTCCGAGGTGCCGATCATTGCCAGACTCCGTGCGCAAACGCGCCCCTTCTCAGGAGCCGCCGCCCGGCCGCGGCGCGATGGTGGCGATCACGACGAGCGCCTGCGCGAGCGCCCGCATGCCGTGCCGCTCATCAGGCGCATACGCCACGATGTCGCCAGCGCGCACCGAGCGCTCCCCGTCGGGACCCGACACCAGGCCGGTTCCCGCGATCACCGACAGGATCACCGTCGACGTGCTCGTGTGCGGCGCCACCGATTGGCCGGGCTCGATGCGGAACACGACGAGGCGCGCGCCCGGCGCGTCATGCACGATCGCCGTTGCCGGTCGGTCGGCCCGCGACGCCACGGCTTCGGCCGCCAGGGCCGCCGGATCGTAGATGTTCACGGCGCCGCCATGGCCGAGCGGAGCGCGGCGAGCAACGCATCGAGGTCCACGCCCTCGCGGCTCGCGGCTTCGGCGATCGCATCGCCGCCCCCACAGCAGGTGTCCAGCCCGAAGCGATTGAACACCGCGATCGTGCGCGGATCGCGCGCGATCAACTCGTTCACGGTCCGCCCCGGGTCCAGCGCGGGAGCAGCTTGCATCGTGTGCACCTCAGGCAATGGTTCGGGCTCGCGGTCATCGCGCCCTTCCGGCGAGCGCTTGCGCTCGATACCGCCGGCATGCTTAGCTTTGGTTCCTGATATGCCCGGCATTGAGCGCCCGTGCAAGCTGGCAGCGACGATGCGCCGGTCGCGTGACGGTTGTCACACCCGGCGGATCACCCACCCGCACCGCTGACCCCTCTCCGTGCCCATGGACAATTCCGCAGCGGACATCAGGCAGGTGCTCGAACAGATTCCACTCTTCGCCACGTTCGGCGACCGCGCCCTGGCGCGGCTGGCCTCGCGCTGCGTGGTCCGCACCTACGCCGCCGGCCACGTGCTGTTCTCCACCGGCGAGGCATGCCGCGGTCTGTACGTCGTCGCCTCGGGGCGCGTGAAGATTTATAGAACCAGCCCCACCGGCCGCGAGCAGGTGCTGCAGAGCGAGGGGCCCGGACGTCCGGTGGCGGAACTGCCCCTGTTCGATGAAGGGCCGTACCCGGCGTCGGCGGTGACCGAAGTGGAATCGCGCCTGATCTTCGTGCCCCGCGCTGAATTCGAGGCGCTGTACCGCGAGGATCCCGACGTTGCGCGCGCCGTGATCCACGAATTGGGCAAGCGGCTCCGGCATCTCGTGCACGTCACCGAGACGTTGGCCTTCCGCGACGTCGCCGCCCGCCTCGCCAACTACCTGGTGGAATGCGCCGAGCTGCGTGGCAAGCAGACGCCCGAGGGCCTGGAGATCGTGCTCGACCGCACGCAAGAAGAGTTGTCGTTCGAACTCGGCACGGCGCGCGAATCGGTGTCGCGGGCGTTCAAGCAGCTGTCGCAGAAGGGCGTCATCGAGTTGCTCACCCGCAAGCGGATCCGCATTCCCGACCTGGCGCAGCTGCGAACCCTGGGACGGCCCGGCGAGCGCCCCCACTTCGGCTAGCCGGCTTTGCGACAACCGTCACGCCCGGCGGCCGCCGGCGTGTCCATCATTCGTCCGGACTGAACCCGGGACTGGACGACCTATGCAAGTCGGCGCGCCGCGCAGCACCGCACCACGCGAGTTGACGGCGGAGACTGCGCCGGCCGCTCCCCCTGGCGCGTCGGCACGCCTCGTGGGCGAACATATTGCCGCCGCCGTCCTGTACCTCCTTGCCGGCGCCGTCGGACTCGTCTGGGTGGCGCCCGACCTCGCCACCGGCATGTATCTGGCCCCTCACGTAGCGGGCGTCACGCACCTGTTCACCCTCGGCTGGCTCACGCTCACGATCTTCGGCGCGCTGAATCAGCTGCTGCCCATGGCCCTGGGCGCCCCCATCTATTCGGTGCGCCTGGCTCACGCGGCGTTCTGGGCGCTCGCGCCGGGCATCGGCGTGTTCGCCTATGGGGTGGCGGCCGGTGCGACGCCCTTCCTGGTGACCGGCGTGGTGCTCGTGGCCTCCGGCACGCTGTTGGCCGTGAGCAATGTGGCCGCAACGCTCGCTCGCGGCCGCACGCGCGACGTCACCTGGGCCGCGATGGTCGTCGCCACGGCGTTTCTCACCTCCACCCTGGCGTTCGGCCTCGTGCTGGCCCACAACCTCCACAGCGGATTCATCGCCGCCGCGCGCGTTCGCGTGCTCACGGCGCACCTGCACGTGGCGCTCGTCGGCTGGGTGCTGATCATGATCGTCGGCGTGGCGCACCGCACGCTACCCATGTTCCTGGTCGCGCACGGCGCCGATCGGCGCGGGAGCCGGCGGGCGCTCATCCTGCTCATGTCGGGCGTCCCGACGCTCGCGCTGGGCCTGGTTGGCGAGTGGCCGGTGGCCACGTGGGCCGGCGCGGCGCTGCTCGTCTCCGGCGTCGGAGCGTTCGAGTGGCAGGCGTTCACGTTCTACCGCGTGCGCACGCGGCCATCCCTGAATGTGGGAATGCGCTTCGCGCGCGCGGGCCTGGTGTTCCTGGCTGCCGCCGCCGTGCTGGGTCCCGTGCTGCTCGCGCGCGGCGACACTTACACCCGCCTCGCCACGGCGTATGTGGTCACCGGTCTCCTCGGCGGGCTGGTGCCCTTCGTCACCGGTATTCTGTATGAAATCGTGCCCGCCCTCACGTGGCGGGTGCGGTTCGGCGGCCGTCTGAACCGCGGCCGGATGCCCAAGGTGACCGATCTCTACTCCGCACCGCTCGCGCGATGGCAGCTGATACTATATGTAGCGGGCGTGGTGGTCCTGCTGGCCGGGATCGCGGCCTCCGCGCCGGTGGTGGCGCGCGCCGGCGCCCTGCTCTTCCTGCTCGGCGCGCTCCTGTTCGTCTACCAGATCCTGCGCATGCGCTGGGGAGCCCCCGCCGTGTCCGGATCGTCGCCCCAGCTGCCATGAGTCGCATATACGCCGTCACGCCGAACGGGGAGTACGTCGAGTTTCCGGCCAACGCACCGGTGACGGAGGTGGACGTGCGCGAGGACCTGCGATCGGGACGCGAGCCGCTCTCGAAGATCATGGCCGCCGTCGATGCGTTGCCGAACACCGACGTGCTCCACCTGCGAGCCACGCTCGCGCCCGTGCCGCTCATCGGGATGCTGTCCGAGCGTGGATTCGTGTATCACATGGAAGCACACGACGACGACGACTGGTCGGTGTGGTTCTGGCGCGCGGGCTGACGCCCGGGCATTCGACAGTCTGCCCGGCGGTCTGGCGCACGACGCCCCGGTGGCCGCATACTTCCCCGCCCGCTACCGAACCGGAATCCGAGGTCTCCATGCTCAAGCAGACCGCCGCTTTCGCTCTCATGATCGGCACCGCACTGGCTCCGGCCGGCGCGCAGCAGCCGCCCACGCAGCGATCGGAACTGGCCGAACTGGCCTCGTTCCTGTCCATTCCCAACGTGGCCTCCGACAAGCCGGACATCGCGCGCAACGCCGAGCGGCTCAAAGCGATGTTCGAGCAGCGCGGCTTCCGCATGACGGTGGTCGAGACCCCGGGCTCGCCGGTGCTCCTCGGCGAGCTCGTGCCGGCCGGATCGAAGCCGGCGCGCACGCTCACGTTCTACTTCCATTATGACGGCCAGCCGGTCACGCCGTCGGAGTGGAAGGACTCGGGTCCGTTCCAACCGATCTACCGCGACAAGCCGCTCGAGAACGGCGGCCGCGTGGTCAGCCTGCCGTCCCGCGGACCCATCGATCCCGACTGGCGGCTGTATGCCCGGTCGTCGGCCGACGACAAGGGACCGATCGTCGCCTTCCTCTCCGCCGTGGACCAGGCCCGGGCGGCCGGCCAGCCGATCACGTCCACCATCCGCGTACTCATGGAAGGCGACGAGGAGGCAGGCTCGCCCTCATTGGCCACGGTCGTCACCGAGCACGCCGCCCAGATCCGCAGCGATCTGGTCATCCTCGTGGACGGCCCGCAGCACCCCAGCGGCCGTCCGACGTTCGTGTTCGGCGCCCGCGGCATCATGAGCGCCGAGTTGACCGTATTCGGCGCGCGGCACGACCTGCACAGCGGCAACTATGGGAACTGGGCGCCGAACCCCGCGTTCGAGCTGGCGCGGCTCCTCTCGTCGATGAAGGACAGCACCGGACGCGTGACCATCGCCGGGTTCTACCGCGACGTCGTGCCGCTCACGCCGGACGAGCAGCAGGCGATCGCCGAGATTCCCGACGGCGACTCCACGCTCATGCACCGGTTCGGATTCGCGCGCTCCGAATTCCCCGGCCAGCGTCTCGACGCGCTGGACAACCTGCCCACGCTCAACGTGTCGGGGCTGGGCGCCGGCACGGTGGCCGGCCAGGGCCGCACCGTGATCCCGGCGCAGGCCGTGGCGCGGCTCGATCTCCGGTTCGTGAAGAACGTCACGCCCGACGCGCAATTCGCGCGACTCGCGGCCCACATCCAGGCGCAGGGCTTTCATCTGGTGAGCGGCAACGCGCCCACCGACCGCGAGCGGACCACGTATCCGCTGCTCGCCAAACTCACGCGGATGGGCGGCTATCCGGCCGGCCGCACGCCGCTCACCAGTCCGATCGCGCGGCAGGCCGTGGCGGCGGTGGCCGCCGCCACCCACACCACGCCGGCGCGGCTGCCGTCGCTGGGCGGCTCCACGCCATTCTATTTGTTCTCTGATAATCTGGGCGCGGCCACGGTGGGCATGCCGGTGGTCAACTTCGACGACGACCAGCACGCGCCCAACGAGAACCTGCGGCTCGGCAACTTCTTCGATGCCATGACCGCGATGCGGGCCATCGTGACCATGAAGTAGTGCCCCCCAGGCGTCGCGAGCGCCGGGGGGGAGACGCGACTGCCGGTCCGGGACCACGTCGTCCCGGACCGGCAGTCTGATCGAGTAGCGCGAGCGCCCTATGCTACGGCACCACGTGGACCTCGATCGCCGTCTCCGTCGAGCTCACCACCGTTGCCGTGCCGGTGGCATTGCCGACGGCCGTGATCGCGGCATTGCTGCCGCCCGCGAGGATGAAGCGCAACCGGTAGGTGCCGGCCACGGTCGGATTGAACTGTCCGCCGTACACGAGACGGCCGGCCACGTTCACCTCGGAGCCCATGGCGCCACTCGACAGCGTGGCGACCACGCTGCCCCCCGGCCCACTGAGTTGCTCGATCGTCAGTGTGGGGCCAACCGTGTACAGGAGCGGTACGAAGTCACCCAACGTACCATCGGTGCCCTGGATCTCGTCCGGCGACGAGGCATTGACCACGTACGGCATATTGTAGCCCTGCAGCGTGCCCACGCCCGTGGCCGAGAGCGCAACCTCGAGCCGGATCGGGTGGCCCGCTTTCAGGCTGGCACTGCCGGAGAGGTTATCGCCCCAGTAGGCCGACGCATCGTACTTGGGCTGGCCCGTGCCGTCGATGATCCGCGGCCGCCAGGTGTTCGTCGTGCCCTGGAGATAATAGGTCGTCGCATCCGCGGCGTTTCCGGTCCACCAGAATGCCGCCGACGGGCTGGACGCGGGGATGGCCGCGAGTTCAGCCAGCGCCGCCGCTTCCGCCGTCGTCGGCCGCACGCCCGGATCCGTGGCAACCGCCAACCCCGTCACGCCCGTGCCTTCGGCAAAGACCACCGGCCACGACAGGTTGTTCCCGATCGTTTCCGCCCCGCCACCGCCGCCGCCGCCACCACCGGTGGTGGCGACCGTCACCGGAAGCGTACCGGTCACGCCCTTGGCGATGGCCGTGATGTTCGCGGTCCCTTCCGCCACGCCGGTCACGAGGCCGGTGGAACTGACGGTCGCCACTGCGGTGTTGCTGCTCGCCCACGTGAACGTCACCGAGACGACGATGCCCGTGGCGGTATAGGCCGTCGCGACGAGCTGGGACGTTCCGGCGACGTTGATGCTGCTGCTGCCGGTGATGCTGATCGTCGCCACTTTATTCGTCACGCTCAACGATCCAGCGCCCTGCCTGCCGCCGGCGCTCGCGCTCACCAACGTCCATCCGCTGGCCAGGGCGGTCACCAGACCCGTCTCGGTGACCGTGGCAACGGCGCTGTTGTCCGTCGACCAGGTCACCGTCCTCGACAGCGTGTTGCCCGCGCTGTCGAGGACGGTCGCGGTCAACTGGATCACGTCGCCCACCTCGAGAGCGATGTTCGACGGGCTGATCGTGACGCTCGCCACGCTCGCCGACGAGCCGCCACCGCCATTGCCGCCGGAGGAGGCACCGGTCACACCGAACGTACCGAAGCTGCCAACCGTTGCGCCGACCGTATGCAGCCGGATCCCCGTCTTGTCGCAGTCCAGCCAGCGATCCTGGATCCGATCGCGCTGCTGGATGCGCAACCGCGTCGTATCCATTCCGCTCGGCACGTTGGCCGGGTCGTACTTGATATTCATCGTCGCCGACTTGTTCAGCTGCTGACCCGCCGGCTCGACCTTGTACGCGGTGCCGCTCACGTACGTCTGATCGCCGACGAATGCGGAATCGGCGACCTTCGTGATGACGATATCCGTCAAGGTGTCCAACGCGCCCGCAGGGATCACCAGCTCCGCGTTACCGTCCGCCGAGACGACCGTGCCGCCCAGCGCACCCACCAGCTTGCCGGCGGGCAACTGTACCACGATGCCGAACGTGCCGAACCGGTTGGTCGACGCCACGACATGTTGCGCCTGGAGGCCCTGCTGATCGCAGTCCCTCCACTGGTTCTGCAGCCGATCGCGCTCGCGAATGCGCAACTGCTCCTGGAACACGCCGGTGGGGAGATGCGTCGAGTCATAGCGAATGCGCAACTGGGCCGCCGTTTGCAGCGTCACCCCGGCCGGACTGATCTGGTAGCCCGAGCCCGCCAGATACTGCGGGTCCCCGCCGAACAGAACGTCGTCCACCCGTGTGATCGTGATGTCGATCGGCGTTGCGAGAGCGCCCGCCGGCACATCCAGGATGAGCCCGCCATCCGCGGATATCACGCTGCCGCCCAGGGCCCCGACCACGGTGCCCGAAGGCTGCACCGTCACCGTCGCGGCCGCGCTCTTGCCATCGGCAGTCGCCGTGATCGTCGCGGTACCGAAGGCCACCGCGACCACGTCGCCCGTCGGACTCACCGTCGCGATGGACGCGTCGTTCGACGCCCACGTCACGACGGATGAGGTCGTCTCCCCGCAACTGCACTTCGTCTGCGCGGTGAGACTCACGTGCTCGCCGGCCTTCAGCGTCACCGCTGACTGGTTCAATGCCACCAGCGCCGTCGTATGCACGTGCTGCGGCGTCGCGGGATTGTCGCGGCACGCCACCGCCCACAACCCGACGGCGACAGCCGCGACGATCATGATGCGAAGGTTCTTCATAACTCCTCCCTCTCGTGTGGTACTCGTAGCACACCAACTCATCTTCATGGAATGATTGAAGAGTCGCTGGGTTCGGCAGCCACGTCGATTCGTGGAAAGGGGGTCAAAAGGTGCGGCGTTGCCCGTAAGCACCGGGCGCACGACAAGGGGAGAACGCCCCCTTCCATTTTCGGCACAGCGATACGGGGGTGCGAATCGCCGCGACGACGGCGGGGGAATGCTGACACGCCCATCGCGGATTCCCGCAACGGGCGTGTCGCTGCGAGCGCGTGGTGGCGCGCTGCGAGCGGCGGGAACCGGCGCGACGCGCCGCGGATTCTGTGGTCGCGCAGTACGAGTCCGGCTGGTTCCCCCCTCCCTCCAATGCCGATGCCCGAGTTCCAACGACCTGCGGCGCGCATACTCACACTGGCGCTCGCCACTCTCGCCGCGTGCCGCGGCACCACGATGCCGGCTGCGCGGATCACATCCGGCAAGGTCTTCGCTCTCATGGACCCTGGCGCATCTGCGACCACCTTGCAGACGTATGCGTCGCTGCCTAACGTGGACGGCGTCGCATTCCGGGTCTTGTGGAGCAACCTCGAGCCCACGGCCGGCTCGTACAACTGGGCAGCGTTGGATTCGGCGTTCGCCGTCGTCCGACGGAGCAACAAGAAGCTCACGCTCCACGTCGACCCGAACGCCCTGGGATTGCCGGGATGGCTGGGGCCGCTGGGCGTGGCGACCTATACCTACACCGACCCACACGGATCACAGACCGCCCCCGTGCCGTGGGATGCGGTCTACGTCTCGCGCTACCGCGCCTTCGTGACCGCCCTGGGCGCGCACGTTCAGGCCACCGGCAACGTGGACCTGCTCGAGTCGCTGTCCGACCCGGTGCCGGCGCCCGAGATGACGATCGTCGGCTGCCAGAACGGTCAACTCACCGGCGGCATCACCTACAATCGCAGCCAGTATCTCGCGGCCTGGGACACCACGATCAGCGCGTATGCGAGTGCCTTCCCGGGCATTCGCCTGTTCGTGTCGGCGCCGCTCGGATTCATCTGCCTCGGCGACGGCAACGATGGCCAGGCGTTCTACGCCGACGTGATGCGCTACGCGCTGTCGCTCACGAGCAACGCTGCCGTCTTCGCCGCGGATCTCACCGCGCTGGGCAGCCAGCGGCTCCAGCAGGCCGGCTCCCTGCCGGGACAGACCGCCATCGGCCTACAGACGATCTGGTCGTACACGAACGACCCCACCAATCGCATGCAGGGGACCCTGACCGACGCGGTGTGTCGCGGCTGGAACGCGGGCGCACGCTATTTCGAGATCTACCAACCAGACCTGATCAGCGCCGACGCGGGCGTACAGACGGCCATCGCGAGCGCGCGCACCGGCCAGACCTGCTGAGGCCAACCTCCCGACCGCCAGGCATAACGTCACGCGATGTCGATCACGACGCTCCGCTTGCCCCGCAGGTCGGCGCCGCTCAGCAGCACCCGATCGCTCCGCACGGAACCGATCGTGGCCCGGGTGAGCGCGCGGCCGTCCGGCGGATGCACGTGCACCACGAGATCCGCCGCGTATCGCTCCGGCAGCTCGATCGACACGCGCCATCCGCTTCCGGACGGCTCGGTCACCCACGCGAGCTCACCAAAGCGCGTGGGGCACCGCTCCACGACAATCCGATTCCCGGCCGCGAACCAGTGCTTGGGCGCCGCCTTCTGCAGGTGCACCGCCGGCGTGGCGCCGGGGCGGTCGTGCTCCTCCCAGCAGAGCAGCCACCGCAGCGCCATCGTCGGCTGCAGTTCGCTGTTGATCACCGCCGACCAGGCGTACGGGCTCCCTTCGCCGGGAAAGTTGCCTGGGAGCAGCGCGTCCTCCGGCGCGTACCGACTGCCGGAATCCATGGCGTAGCACAGGTTGCCGTACAGGGCCAGCAGGAACGGACGGTAGTCGTCCTCGCGGATGCGGCCGGCCAGCGTACCATGCTCCATGAAGTTGGACGTGCGCGGATAGTGCCCGTCGATGTTCATGCCCACGAGTTGCTCGCCGGCCAGCGCCCGATGCCTGAAGTGCCCGGCATCCAGCTCGGCGTCGCCCCAGTCGGCGGTCCACCAGTCCATCATGAAACGGTGATTCTCGTAGCTCGACAGGTCCTCCGGCTTTCGCGTCGTGTCGAACGGATGGAAGGGCGTGATCCCGGCCTGCTTCATCGGCTCGTTGCGCGCGTCGAGCGCCGAGCGCAGTGACCGCTCGATCTTGCCGCGCATCTCGGCGGCGAGCGCGCTCGCGTCGGCGCCGTCGTTGGCGAGATCGCGCGCCAGTTGCCCCTTGCCCTGCGCCTTGGCGTCCGCCGCCGCGATCTCCAGCACGCGGCCATGCTCATACAGCCCACGCCATGTCCACACGGCATTCTGGTAGAACCAGGGGTGCGACGCGGGCGTGTCATCCTTGGGGTCGCCCAGGTCCGCCTCCGGCGAGCCCCAGATGAGCCCGTGGCGAGGATCACGCTCCGGATACGTGGCCACCGAATACCGGTAGCGGTCCACCACGAAGCCGATCATGCGCCGCAGCACCGGCAGCCTGCGCTCGAGCGCGTCCAGGTCGCGGCCGTAGTCGTACGCGCGCGCCGAATTCTCCAGGAAGATGCCCGCGTTGAGCGGCGCCTCCACCTGGTCCTGCGTGTTGTACGTGAAGTTGCCGTCCGCAAGTATATATGTATTCAGATAGTGCTCGCCGTACGGCTCCACCTCGGCGGTGAGGTTCCAGAGCTGCTGCGCCCACACGAACTCGTAATGCGCCACCGGGAACAGGGCGTGGCTGCGCTCGGGGATCTTCGTGTAGGCGCCCTCGCCGATCTGATACGTGGGCTCAAGCCCGCGATAGCTGCAACGCGAGAGCACGATGCCGGCGCGCGCCGCGTCGAGGAGCCACGGATCGGGGATGTCCACCCGCATGCGGCGTTCGAAGAACTGCTGCCAGTGGGTCCACAGACCATGGAGCGCGGTGAAGAAGCTCTCGGCGGAGCTGTTCCAGTAGCGGTCCACCCACCGCGAGGCCGGCAACGCCTGACCGGCGTTGGTGTCGCCCGCCGGAATGAGATCGTCGCTTCCTTCCGGCAGCAACGCGCGCACGCGGCCCATCGGCGTCGCGTCCACGCCCGGCGGGAGCAGCGCCATCACTTCGTAGCCTACCTTGAACTTGGGATTCCACACGCCGATGTCCGCCGCCGCCAGGTACCCGCCAAGCAACGTGCGCTTGCTGTAGCCGGGCACGTATTCATACAGGTACTCCGACGGGAGA
>DATLTC010000055.1 GCA_035533755.1 Gemmatimonadaceae bacterium | reverse complement strand
TGTACATGGTCTCCTCCTCGGTGGGGCGCCTGGGCGCCGTGAGTGAATCGTGACGCCCACCGAGAAGGCAAGACGGCGGCCACGAACGCGGCCGCGCTGGCGCGTGCTCTAAGACTCGTGGTGAACGGGACTTGGACTGGGTCCGCGCGCGCGCTCGGATCCCGTGGAGTGTCCGCCGGAACACCCGCGGGCCCGGAGCGACGTGTCCCAACGGACACGCCCCGGCGGACCGCGTTCAGCCGCTCAATCCCGCTGAATGCCCAGCCGCCGCATGATCTTGAGCAGGCTCGCATGGTCGGCCAGGCCGAGCGATTCCGCCGCCCGCGTGATCTGCCATTCGTGCCGCTCCAGCGCGCCGAGGATGATCTTGCGCTCGGCGTCCGCCTTCAGCGCCTGGAACGATGCATCGTCCGAGGCATGCGCCGCCGGAGCGCCGCCCCGCACCTCGGCGGGCAGTTGCTCCAGGTGGATCGTCTCGCCGTCCGTGGCCACCACCGATCGCTCGATGACGTTGCGGAGTTCGCGCACGTTGTTGCGCTGCCAGCCGTGGTGTACCAACGCCTCGCGTGCTTCGGGGCTGAGTCGCTTGGGGAGCATCCCGAAGCGGGTGCACGTCTCGTCCAGGAACCGCGCGGCGAGCAGCGGCACGTCCTCGGGACGCTCCCGCAGCGGCGGCACGCGCAGCACGTGCACGTTGAGGCGGAAGAGCAGATCCTCGCGGAACGCGCCGTCGGCGACGAGCCGATCCAGGTCCCGGTGCGTGGCCGCGACGACGCGCGCATTCACCGCGATGCTCTTGCTGGTGCCGAGGCGCGTCACCGTATGCTGTTCCAGCGCCCGCAGCAGCTTGGGTTGGACGGGCAGCGGCAGCTCGCCGATCTCGTCCAGAAAGAGCGTCCCGTTCTCGGCGGACTCGAACGCGCCCTTCCGCGTGCCTGCCGCGCCGGTGAATGCCCCGCGCTCGTGGCCGAACAACTCGCTCTCCACCAATGCTTCGGGAAGCGCGGCGGCATTGATCACCACGAACGGCCCCGAGGGATTGGTGCCCAGACGGTGCAGCTCGCGCGCCACCAACTCCTTGCCTGTGCCGCTCTCGCCCAGGATGAGCACCGGGCTCGGGATGCCCGCCACGCGCGCGATCGAGTCGCGCAACCGGTCCATGGCCGCGCCGCGGCCCACGAGGCTGGATTCGCCGAGGCGCCGCTGCAGCGCCCACAGTTCGCGGCGCAGCCGGTGCCGCTCGATGGCGTTGGCCACCTCCTGCGCGACCCGCTCCATGGGCTCGGCCTTGTCGATGAACCCCGCCGCGCCCAGTCGCACCGCTTCGATGCAGCGGTCGAAGTTGCCCGTGCCCGTATACACGATGACCGGCGTCTCGACGCCCTGGTGCTTCAGCGCCCGCAGCACCTCGAAGCCATCCATGCCAGGCATCTCGAGGTCGAGCAGCGCGCAGTCGATGGGATCGCTGCGCAAGCGGTCCAGCGCCGCGGCGCCGTTGGTGGCCACCGTCACGTCGTGGCCCGCGATCCGCTTGAGATCGTAGGCATATTGCTCGGCGAGCGGGGCCACGTCGTCCACGACCAGGATGTTGCTCATCGGGTCTTCCCTCGCCTAGCCGGCCGGGAGCTCTACGGTGAATGTACTGCCTTCGCCCGGGGCGGTCTCCACCCGGATCGAGCCGCCGAGGTCGGTGAGCAGGCGCCGCACCACCGAGAGCCCAAGGCCGGTGCCGCTCGGCTTGGTGGTATAGAAGTCGTCGAATGCGCGGTCGAGCTGCGGCCGCGTCATGCCGCGGCCCGTGTCGGTCACGGTGAAGCGCACGCGGCGCTCGAGGCCCTCGCCCACGCACTGGCCGGCCAGCGTGACCGTTCCCGGCTTGCCGTCGAGCGCATCCACGGCGTTCGACACCAGATTCTCGATGATCCGTCGCAGCACCACCGCATCGGCCTTCACGGGCGGAAGCGATTCGGGCACCCGCACGTCGACGCGCGCTTCCGCTGCGTGAACCCCGCGCGCCACCTCGTGCAGCACGGCGCCGGCGTCGGAGTTGGCGCGGCCCAGCGACGGCGTGAGCCGCGCGTAGTTGCGCGCCAACTCGTCGAGGTACTCCACGCTCGAATCCAGCGTGGGGCGGCGCTCCAGATAGACGGACGCCAGGGTGTCCGGCGCCTGCTCCGCCACCTGCGTGAGGTGCCGCAGCACATTGCGGATGGGTGCGAGCCCGTTC
>DATLTC010000054.1 GCA_035533755.1 Gemmatimonadaceae bacterium | reverse complement strand
GCGCCCACCATGCCCAGGGGCTCGCCCTCTCCCATGGCGGGGGACGCCACGACGTACAACACGATGCCGGCCATCGGCGCGCGCACCTCGGCGATCGTCTCGCCGAAGTAGTCGGTGAGGTGGCCAAAGGGCGCGCCCTTGGCCACGTACTGGTCGGGATGGACGGCGGGATACCAGAGGCCCGTGGCGGGGCTGGTGAGCACCTCGGACGGCTCGATCCAGACGGCGTGCTCGAGCATGTCGCGGGGGCCGGGGAGCATGCCCAGGTAGCGCATCACGCGGAACGCGCCACGCGCGTTGAGGGCCACCATGTCCTCGGTGGGGACGCCGACGCCGCCCGCCTCGGTGGTCACCGCGGGCTTGCCGCGCGCGTGCGCCGTGTTGGAACAGAAGAGCGTGGCGTTCAGGTCGCGCGGGCGGCCGCGGTCGACCACGATGTGGTCGAGCCCGAAGGCGAGCGCCATCTCGCGCGCCGTGGAATCGACGCGCCCGTCGACGCCGAGGTTGTTCCAGTACGAGTACGGACGGAGCGCCTCGTTGCCGTCGCCGGAGTGCATGTCCACCAGATACTCGCACTGGTCGATGACCTGGGTGGTGATGGCGTGGGCGATGCGCTCCGAGGCGGTGCCGTGGGGCGATCCGGGAAACACGCGGTTGAGGTTCTTCTGGTCCCACGGACCGCGGTAGATGGTGCGGTGCGCGAACGAGGGGACGTTGGCGATCTGCACGATGATGACGGTGCCGCGGAGGACGGCCGGATCGAGCTCGGCGCGCACGCGCTGCAGCGCGACGATGGGCGACGGCTCGGAGCCGTGCGTGCCGGCGATGAGGGCGAGCACCGGACCGGGATCGGCGCCGGCGACGATGGTGACCGGGATCTCGGCACCGGGATCGGCGGCGTGGGGTACATGCAGGAAGCCCGAGACCTTGGCGCCGGGGCGCGCCGTGGCGGAACCGACGACGAGGGTAGGCATGGGACACGGGCCTCACGAAGGGATGGCCCGAAGATCGCCGCCGGTGGGGGACTGGGCAAGCCACGGCCGGCGGCCGCGTGGTTATCGTTCATTGTCAGCCATTCCCGAGAGGAGCGCACGATGTCCACCACCGTCAGCCGCGAAATCCGTCTGGTGTCGCGCCCGCGCGGGATGCCAGCCGCCGAACATTTCGCGCTCGCCTCGGTGGAACTGGGCGAGCCGGCGCCGGGGCAGGTGCTGGTGCGGAACACGTTCATGTCGGTGGACCCGTACATGCGGGGCCGCATGAACGACGTGAAATCGTACGTGCCGCCGTTCCAGGTGGGGCAGGTGCTTGAAGGGTCGGCGGTGGGCGAGGTGATCGCGTCGCGCGCGGACGGGTTCGCCGCCGGCGACGTGGTGACCTCGATGCTCGGCTGGCGCGAGGCGTTCGTGGCCGACGCGTCCGCGGTGCGCAAAGTGGACCCGGCGGTGCAGCCGCGATCGATGTGGCTGGGGGTGCTGGGCATCACGGGGCTCACGGCGTGGGTGGGGTTGAACCTCGTGGACGTGAAGGCGGGCGATCGCGTGTTCATCTCGGCGGCCGCCGGCGCGGTGGGCAGCGTGGCCGGCCAGCTGGCCAAGCTCCGCGGATGCTTCGTGGTGGGCAGCGCCGGATCGGCGGAGAAGGTGAAGCTGCTCACGGGCGAGCTGGGGTTCGACGCGGCGTTCAACTACCGCGACGGCGATCTGCCGGCGCAGCTGGCGGCCGCGTCCCCGCCGGGGATCGACGTGTACTTCGACAATGTGGGCGGGGAGCAGTTGGAGGCGGCGCTGACGGCGATGCGGCCGTACGGGCGCATCATCGCCTGCGGCGCGATCTCCATCTACAACGAACAGACGCCGCCGCCGGGGCCGCGCAATCTGGCGCTGGTGATCGGCAAGCGGCTGACCATGAAGGGATTCATCGTCAGCGACCATCTGGATCAACTGCCCCGATTCGCGAAGGATGTGGGCGGACATCTGGCCGCCGGCCGGCTGCAGGCCAGGGAGACGATCGTGGAGGGCATAGCGAACGCGCCGGGGGCGTTTCTCCGATTGTTCCGCGGCGGGAACACCGGCAAGATGGTGGTCAGGCTCGGGTAGGGATCACGAATTCGGAGGCACCGATGAGCGACAGATCCGGCTTCTCGCGGGTGGAAGTGGCCAAGACGGGGGTGGGGTTCGGGACGGCGCTGGCGATCACGATCTCGTGGTCCCAGTCGCACTCGATTCTGTGGGCCATCGTCCACGGATTCTTCTCGTGGCTGTACGTGATCTACTACGCGGTGACGCGCTAGCGATGTCGGACCGTCCCCAGACGCTGGGCGAGGAGATCGCCAATTCGGTGAGCCACGGCGCTGGATTCCTGGCGAGCGTGGCGGCGCTGCCGCTGCTCGTGATCGCCGGCGCCCGGCATCACAATGCGTGGCAGGTGGTGGCGGGCGCCATCTATGCCAGCACGCTGGTGCTGCTGTACGGCGCGTCCACGCTCTACCACGCGGTGCCGGCGCGGTCGCATGCCAAGCCGGTGCTGCGCGTGGTGGACCACGGCGCGATCTACCTGCTCATTGCGGGCACCTACACGCCGTTCGCGCTCGGCGCGCTGCGCGGTCCGTGGGGCTGGAGCCTGCTGGGGACGATCTGGACGCTGGCGCTGGCGGGGATCGTGCTCAAGGCGGGGGTGGGATTCAAGTACCCGCGCCTGTCCACGGCGGTGTACCTGCTCATGGGCTGGCTGGTGGTGGTGGCCATCCACCCGCTGGCGGTGGCGGTGGGTCCGGCGGGCCTCGCCTGGCTGCTGGCCGGTGGCGCCTTCTACACGCTCGGGGTCCTCTTCTATACCAGGCCCCGGATGCGGTATGCGCATCTGGTCTGGCATCTGTTCGTGCTCGGCGGCAGCGCGTGCCATCTCGTGGCCGTGGCCGGCTACGCGAACGGGATTCCGCGATAGGCGCGATCTCCACGCTTCACCCCAATGGTCCTCCATGCCTCGTGACCTTCCGCTCGCCAACGGCGCGCTGCTCGTGGCTTTCGGCCGCGACTACCTGATTCGCGACATCTACTTTCCGAACATCGGCAAGGAGAATCACGCCACCGGGCACCCGTTCCACTTCGGCGTGTGGACCGAAGGCCAGATGGCCTGGATGGGTCCCGAGTGGGCGCCCGACCTGCGGTTCGCGGCGGGGACGCTGGTGACCGACGTCAAGGCTCGGCATGCGGGGCTGGCGGTTTCGCTCGCGTGCGCCGACACCGTGGATTTCTTCGAGAACGTGCTGGTGCGGCGCATCGTGGTGCACAACGAGGCGGCGCGGGCGCGCGATATCCGCGTGTTCTTCCATCATGACTTCCACCTCAGCGGGACGGAGGTGGGGGACACCGCGTTCTTCGACCCCGAGACGCAGGCGATCATCCACTACAAGGACGACCGCTACTTCCTCATGAACTGCGCCGTGAGCCACCAGGTGGGCGTCACGCAATATGCCTGCGGCAACAAGGAAGTGGACGGGAAGGAAGGCACATGGCGCGACGCGGAGGACGGCGTGCTGCAGGGGAATCCCATCGCCCAGGGTTCGGTGGACTCGACGATGGGCGTGACGCTGCAGGTGCCGGCGCAGGGCTCGGCGGAGCTGTACTACTGGATGGCGGCGGGCACCGACTACCGCGCGGTGGCCACGATCGACCAGGTGATGCGCGCCAAGACGCCGGACCGGCTGCTGCGCCGCACGCACAACTACTGGGGCCTCTGGGGAAGCCGCGGGCTGGGCGTGGACACCGATCTCTCGGCGCGGGCGCTCGAGCGGTACGCGCAGAGTCTGCTCATCATCCGCACGCAGATCGACCGCAACGGCGCCGTCCTGGCGGCCAACGACACCGACATCACGGCCGAGGCGCGCGACACCTACTCGTACGTGTGGCCGCGCGACGGCGCGCTGGTGTCGGTGGCGCTGATCCGCGCCGGCCACGCCCAGGCGCCGGAGAACTTCTTCGGCTTCTGCTCGCGGGTGATCTCGTCCAAGGGATTCCTGCGCCACAAGTTCAATCCGGACGGCACGCTGGCCTCCACGTGGCAGAGCTACATCCGCGACGGCAAGCCCGTGCTGCCCATCCAGGAGGACGAGACGGCGCTCGTGGTGTGGGCGCTGTGGCAGAATTTCCTGAAATTCCGGAACGTGGAGGGCACGGCGCCGTTCTACCGGTCGCTGGTCACCCGGCCCGGGGATTTCATGCTCGCGTACGTGGACCAGAACACCGGGCTCCCGCAGCCGTCGTTCGACTTGTGGGAGGAGCGCTGGGGCGTGCACGCGTTCACGGTGGCGGCGGTGATCGCCGGCCTGCGCGCCGCCGCCGAGCTGTCGGACGCGTTCGGCGAAGGTGAGCGCGCCGCGCGCTATCGCGCGGGCGCGGAGCGGATGCTGGATGGATTCCGCAACGTCATGTGGAACGATCGGGAGCAGCGGTTCGCGCGCATGGCGTCGGTGACGCCGTCGGGCTACACCCTGGACATGACGATGGACTCCAGTCTGTTCGGGCTGGTGGAGCTGGACGTCCTGCCGCCGGACGACGTGCAGCTGCAGGCCACGGTGCAACAGATCGCCGAGCGGCTGCGCGTGCACACCGACATCGGCGGCATGGCGCGATACGAGAACGATCGCTACCACCAGGTGGAGACGCAGCGGCTGGACATCGCGGAGGGCAATCCGTGGTTCATCTCCACGCTCTGGCTGGCGCGCTACCACATCAAGCGGGGCACGGGGGACGATCGGGCAATCGGCCGCGCGCTCATCGAGTGGGCCGCCGAGCGGGCGCTGCCGTCGGGCGTGATGGCCGAGCAGCTGAACCCGTACAACGGCGACCCGCTGTCGGTGTCGCCGCTCACGTGGAGCCAGGCGGCGTACGTGCTCGCGGTGCGCGACTACGTGGATCGCGCGGGTCCGGCGGCTACCTGAGGGAGAACGCGGCCTCGCCCGTGGCGGCGTCGAACAACGGCGTGACCGCCTCGCCCTGCCGCACCCGTTCGATGCCGCGCTCCGACTTGGCGGTGGTCGCGATCTCGTAGCGCCAGACGTCGCGCGCGCCGGGCGCGTCGAGGGCGAGCGGATACGCCAGCGACAGTTCGGGCGCGAACCGCGCGCCTTCGGGGAGCGCGCCGGCGTCCCAGGTGTAGCGGGCGTGGACCTCGCCGTCGGCGGCGATGCGCCAGTCCACGGTAAAGCCCGGCGCCTCGCAGTGCACGATCACGGCGTCGTCGGCCACCTCGACACGCGCGGCGCAACGCGTGCGCGCGAACGACGCCACCGGCTGGTACGCGGCGGCGGCGTAGGCGTCGGCGGCGAGGTGGCCGGCGATGATGCGCGGCACGCCGATGGCGCGGTCGTCGAGATCCACGGGCGGCTGCGCGTCGAACACGAGGGCGGCTTCGAGGTCGTGGATGCTGGCGGTGCCGTCGTGGGCGGGCGTGCCGGCGTGGCCCGGCCGCGACAGGTGGTACGCCTCGAGCCGGCGGGTGAGGGTGTCGGCGTGATTCCGCCCGGTGTCGAAGCGCGTGTACTCTTCCAGCGCGCCGCCGCGGGCGGGCGCGATGATGGCCGAGAAGTGCGCCGAGTGGACCCAGACCTCATCGGAGCCGTCGCCGTTGATGTCGAGCGTCTCGGCGGCGATGGGTTCGCCCTGCCGGAGTTCGCGCTCGGCGATCGCGAGTTGGCTCCACACGCCGGCGCGCAGGTGGGGCAGGTAGAGGCCGCCGAACACGCCGTGCCAGAGGGCGTCATTGCACTGCGCGCGACCCACGGCGCGGCGCGCGACGGGTGGGTTGCCGCGCTGCCGGCAGAGCGTGCTCAGCGCGAACATTTTCTTCTGCATGCGGTTGGACTCGGCGTACTTGGCCAGGAAGTTGCGCCAGTGCGCGCCGCGGACGAGGGCGCCGTCGGGGCCGGCGATGCGCTCGGTGCCGAGTTCGGCTTCGAGCGCGAGGAGCCGGTTGGCCGCATCGGGCGGCAGCGCCCAGCCTTCCATCTCGCGATACGACGCGGTGGGCAGGTAGGCGATTCCGCCGCACGGCACCTCGTCCAGCGCCTCGCGTCCGCTGCACAGGCGCACCACGCCCTCGTCGCGCAACCGGTCGAGCATGTCGCAGAACTGGTCGAACCAGCCGCGGTCGTACACCCACTCGCGCGTGCCGGGCCACCCGCCGAACTTCTCGCCGTCGTCGGCGAACACGGCCAGGGGCTGGCGCGCGGCGTGCAGGGCGCGCAGGTAGTCGGCCATCTCTTCGGGGGGGCGGAACGGGATGAGGTAGCGCAGCCGTTCGTCGATGGCGAGCAGGGTGAGGGGTTGGCCGTCGCTCTCGGTGCGATAGGGCACGTGCAGCTGATCGCGGCGGAACCCGGTGACCAGGAAGTGCCGGTCGTCCACGAGGGCGTAGCGGATGCCGGCGGCGGCGAGATCGGCGGAGAGTTCGGGTTCCCACACGCGCTCGGTGAGCCAGAGGCCGTCGCCGGCGATCCCGAATCGCGCCTGGAGCGCCTGGCGCAACCAGGCGATCTGCTCCACGCGGTCGGGGCGCGGGATGGCGGCGAGGATGGGCTCGTACATGCCGGCGAGCAGGAATTCCACGGCGCCGTCGGCGGCGAGCTTGCCGAGTTGATCCACGAGCTGATGGTCGTGTTCCTCGATCCATTCGAGCAGCGGCCCCGAGATGTGGAGCAGCGCCGGGCCGAGGCGCCGGCGTTCGAGCTGGGCGAGCAGGGGCCGATACACATCGCGGGCGTGGGCCGCGAACACGTGGTGGAAGTTGCCCACCGGCTGGTGCAGGTGCACGCCGAACACGAAGCGCACCGGCGGGAGCGGGACCGGATGACTCACGTGGCCGCCCTCGGGCGCGCCGCGAGGACGCGGGTGCGATAGACGCGCTCGCCGTCGCCCTCGGCGGGATCGTTGCTCATGGCGGCGGCCAGGCGGTCGCGCAATCCGCTCTCGAGCGTGGCGTCGCGCATGCGCTCGATGGCATATGCGGCGAGCCAGAGCATGAGCACCGTCTCGTGTCCGGCGACATCGTCAAAGAACCAGGCGCACGATCCGAACATGCCGAACCGCGCCCACATCGCGTCCAGCAGTTCGAGGGCGCGATCCTCGTTGGCGCCGGGCGCGAGATGGGCGCGCACGCAGGCGCGGCGTTCGGCGTCGAGCCGGGTGGCCACGCTGCCGAACGCGTCGAGGGCGGGCCATGCGTCCACGAACAGCGTGGCGCCTTCGGCCTCGAAGCGGGCGTCCATCTCGCGGGCCAGCCAGTTGAGCGCGGTGCGCAGCGGACGCCGCCAGGCCTGCGACGTGCCCGGCACGATGCGGTCGCCGCAGTCGGAGCGCCACCGTTCCACGCCATGCGCGCAACTCCACGACGACGGTTCGACCACGAGCGCGTTGCGCGTGGGCGCATGGCGAGCCAGCACCGAGGCGAAGTTCTCCACGCGCACGTCGGCGCGCGCGGCGAGGATCGCGAACGCGCGGGCCATGGCCATCTCGCCGAACTTGTGGTGGTGGCCGAAGGTCTCGCCGTCGGTGGCCACGCTGGCGAGCGAGAATCCGTCGACGGCAGAGTCGGGAGCGAGGGCCCGGGCCAGGAGATCCCCGTGTTCCAGCAGCCGTCCGAAGGCGACGCCGGTGGCGAGCGGTCCGTCGTAGACGAAGAGCGCGATCTCGCGTCCGCCGCCGGCCGAGAAGCGCAGCGGCTGGCCCTGGGTCGGCGCCTGGCCCACCTGGCGCGGCGCGACGATGGTGAACTTCACGCCGTGCTCGGCGAGCACGACGAGCGTCTCCTCGTCCATCGCGGTCTCGGGCATCCAGAACCCTTCGGCGTCGCGGCCGAACCGGCGGCGGAAGTCGGCCAGTCCCCACCGGATCTCGGTGGCCTTGTCGCGCCGCGACGCGAGCGGGAGGATGACGTGGTGGTAGGGCATGGCCAGCGCGTTGCCGTGCCCGTCCAGGCGCCGGGCGCTCTCGGCGTCGGCGGTGAGGATGGCGCGGTAGACGTCGGGGGCGTTGGGCTCCAACCAGCGGAGCAGCGTGGGGCCGGCGTCGAAGCTCATCCACGAGAACAGGTTCATCCGTCCGTCCACGTGCCCCTCGGCGTCGAGCAGTCGCGCCGCCGTGCAGGGCTCGTAGCACTCGTGCGTGATGCGCTCGTTCCAGTCGTGGAACGGATCGGCGCTCGCCTCCACGTCCACGCGGCCGAGCCAGGGATTCTCGCGGGGTGGTTGATAGAAGTGACCGTGGACGACAACCGAGTGCATGGATGATCAGGCGGACGCGGCGGAGGGCTTGAGCGCGCGGGCCACGGCATCGAGCACGTCGGGAAAGAGGCCGTCGCGCGCGCGCAGCGCCTCGGCGCGCACGGCGGCGCCGGCCAGATCGCTGCCGCTCTCGAGCGCGGCCACCAACTCCGCGGTGGCGTCTGCGTGCACGCGGAACCGGCGCTCGCCGTAATCCACCACCTCGCCCGTGGAGATGATGAACTGCCAGTCGGAGGCCTGGGCGAGCAGCAGTTCGCGGGCGGCCTGCGCGAGCACGGCATGCGCGGCAGGGAGCGCCAACGCGGCCGGCGCGGCGCGCCAGAAGCGCGTCTCGAGATCCCACAGCCGCTCCCACGTCCAGGCGGTGCCGGGATTGAGCCACATGCTGAAATCACCGTTCCTGCCCCACGATCCCGCGGGCAGCTCGAGCGACGTGGGCGCGCCGGCCGCATTGACGTGCGTGGAGCCGGTGGTGGGCCGGACGCTCGGGTGTCCACGCAGGGCGCGGTAGGTGTCGGCGAGAAAGTCCGGACCCTCGAACCACCAGTGGCCGAACAGTTCGGAGTCGAAGGGGGCGACGATCAGCGTCTCGGCCGGCGTGGCGTCGCGGGCGATGCCGTCGAGCAGGCCGGCAAAATGGCCGGCGTGCTCGCGGGCCAGCGCGCGGGCGGCCGCGGCGTCGTACGGTCGCTTGTCGCCCAGCGACACGCCGGCGCCGGTCACCTCCCAGAGCTTGAGCCCGCCGGGCCAGCGGATCTTATGAAATTCCAGATACCGGAACGCGCCCGGATATCCCTCGTCGCGGCTCCACACGTGGCGCGTGGACGCGGGGTCGCGCACGAGGGCGCGCACCGCGTCGGCGTCGTGCCCCACGGCGTAGTCGCGGTACGGCGACCGCAGCGCCTCGTGGGCCGCGGACTCGGCGCTCGAGTGGTAGGCTTCGAGCGGGCGGCCGGCCCGCGCGAGGTGCGAGTCGATGACCGTGTAGCGGTAGCCGGCCTCGGCGACGTGGGTCTCGATGCCGGCGCGGACGCCCGTGACGGGCGCGCCGGGCCACGGGGCCCATTCCCCGCGCGGGCGGTACGCGCATTCGGGCAGCCAGAGCCCGGCGGGCTCGCGGCCGAACAACCGCGTATGCTCGGCGCGGCCGGCATGGAGCTGCAGGCGAATGCTCTCGTCGCGAGCCAGGAGCGGCAGGAAGCCGTGCGTGGCCGCCGAACTCATCAGCTCCAGCCGGCCGGCCGCCTCGAGCGCGCGCAGGGCGCCCACGAGGTTGCCGTCGAGCGACTCGAAACGCGCCTCCAGGCGGCGGAATCGGTCGCGCCAGACGTGGACGATGGGAATGAGCTGGTGGTCGCCGGTGTGCGCGAGTTCGCGCTCCGCCTCGTCGCAGGCCACCAGGCGCTGCGCGAAGAATGCGCGGAGCTCGGTGGCGAACAGCGGATCGGCGAGTTGGGCGGCGAGCACGGGCGTGACGCCGAGCGTGACCGGCGCGGCCACGCGCTCCTCGTCCAGCTGCTCCAGGGCATCGAGCAGCGGGAGATACGAATCGAGGGCCGCTTCCATCAGCCAGTCGCTGCCATGGGGCCAGCGGCCGTGCCCGAGCACGAAGGGCAGATGCGAGTGCAGAACGAGGACGAAGTCCATTAGCTGCAGAATGCGTTCATGGGCGTGCCCGCGCCAGGCGATCGGCCTCGGCGTACACGCGGCCATACGCCTGGGCGGCGCGTTCCCACCCGAAGTCCGATTCCATGGCGCGGCGCATCATCGCCGTCCAGGCGTCGGGGTCGGCGGCGCAGGCGAGCGCGCGGTCGATGGCGCCGTCCAGCGCCTCCGCGGTGAAGTCGTCGAACAGGAAGCCGGTGCGGTTGTCCTGCACGGTGTCGCGAATGCCGCCCACGCGTCGCCCGATGACCGGCGCGCCGTAGCGCTGGGCGCGCAGCTGCGTGAGCCCGCACGGTTCGTACAACGACGGCATGAGGACGATGTCGGAGCCCGCCATGAGCCGGTGCTCGAGCACATCGGTGAACGCGAAGTCCACGGCCACGGTGTGCAAGCGCCCCGCGGCCAGCGACGACAGCGCCGCGCGGTACCCCGGTTCGCCCTCGCCGAGGAAGACGAACTGCGCGTCGTACGACCGCACGCGCTCGCTCTCGAGAATGAGGTCGAACCCCTTCTGTTTCACCAGCCGGCCGGTCATGCCGAACAGCGGCACGTCGGGGCGTTCGGCCAGTCCGAACGAGTGCTGCAGCGCCGCCTTGCACGCCGCCTTGCCGGAGAGGTCGTCGCGCGAATAGTGCGCGGCGATGTAATCGTCGGTGGCGGGGTCCCACACGCGCTGATCGATGCCGTTGATGATGCCCACCAGCCGGTCGCCCAGGTCCTGGAAGGTGTGGTGGAGGCCGAACCCGCCTTCCGGCGTGCAGAGCTCCCGGGCGTGCGTGGGACTGACGGTGACCGCCATGTCGCAGAAGCTGAGGCCGCCCTTGAGCACGTTGAGCTTGCCGTACCACTCAAGGTAGTCGAGCGTCCACAGTTCCCAGGGAAGCCCGAGTTCCTCGATTGCCGTCTCGGGAAAGTGCCCCTGGTAGCCGGCGTTGTGCACCGACACGACGATCGGGCTGGCCGCGAACCGCTCGGCGAGCGCGCTGTAGGTGCGCGCGTACACGGGCGCCAGCGCGGTGTGCCAGTCGTGGGCATGGAGGAGCACGGGGCCGGGCACGAACTGGACGATGCCCTCGAGCGCGGCGCGGGCGAACAGCGCGAACCGGCGATGGTTATCGGGGTAGTCGGCGCCCTGCTCGCCGTAGATGCCGGCGCGCTTGAAGTAGGCGGGCGAGTCCACGAAGATCACTTCCGGACCGTCGGCCGCGTGCTTGTTGTGGAAGAAGCGCACCTCTTCGAGGCGTGGTCCGACGGCGATCGTGAGCGCGGGGCCCAGCGGCTCGAGGTCGGGCGCCACCTCCCGCACCAGCGCGTAGAGCGGCATGAACACCACCACGCGTTCGCCGCCGCGCGCCTGGAATTTGGCGAGGCCGGCCACCGCCTCGGCGAGGCCGCCGGTGCGGGCGTACGGATAGTACTCCGCCGTCAGGTGGACGATGGTGCGCCGGTTGGCATCGGACGCCGCCCGCGGCGGGGAGGCGGCCCGCCGCGGCTTTGCCGGTGCCGGAGTCCTTCGAGTGGCCACGCGCGCCGCCTATCCTGTGGGCGGGACGTCGGCGCCGGCATCGCCGACGATTGCCGGCACGTAATAGTCCCGCACGTATTCCGTGAGCATCCGCTGACCGGTGAAATGCATGCCCGCCGCCCGGATGGCGTGCTTCATGACTTCGATCCAGGCGTGCGGCACGCCCTTGCTGTCGCGATCATAGAATGCCGGCACGACATGCCGCTCCAGTAGATGATACACCTGTGCGGCCGCTTGGGGACCCACCTCAGCATCCGGGGCCGCCGGATCTTCCACCACCGACCAGCCGTTGTGCCCGTTGAATCCCTCTTCCCACCAGCCGTCCACCGTGCCGAGTTGCGGCACGCCGTTGAGCGCGGCCTTCATGCCGCTGGTGCCGGACGCTTCCATGGGCACCCGCGGGAGGTTCATCCAGAGGTCCACTCCCTGGACGAGGACGTGCGCCAGGTGGAGGTCGTAGTCTTCGACGAAGGCCACGCGTCCCTCGAATCGGGGATCGCGCGTGGCCTGGTAGACCTCCTGCAGCACCTGTTTGCCGAGATTGTCCGCCGGGTGCGCCTTGCCGGCAAAGACGATCTGCACCGGGCGCGCCGGGTTGGTGACGATGCGCAGCAGACGCTCGGTGTCCTCGAAGATGAGGTGGGCGCGTTTGTACGTGGCGAACCGGCGGGCGAAGCCGATGGTGAGCGCGTGCGGATCGAGCAGCACGCCGGAGCCCACGAGCTGATCGGCCACCTGCGCGCGCCGCGCGAAGGCATGCCGCGCATGCTCGCGCACGTGCATGAGGAGGGTTTCCTTGAGCCGCCGGTGGACGCGCCAGAGCGCTTCGTCGTCCAGCGTGAGCACCTGCTCCCACAGCTGGGGGTCGTCCACGCGGGCGCCCCAGTCGGGGCCGAGGTGGCGCTCGAGAAGCGCCATGACCGAATTGGCCATCCAGGTGGCGAGATGCACGCCGTTGGTCACGTAGCCTACTGGCACCTCGTCCTCGCGGCGGTCCGGCCAGAGAGAAGCCCACAGGTGGCGCGTGACCGCGGCATGCGGCCGCGACACGGCGTTCACGCGGTGGCTCAGCCGGATGGCGGCCGCCGTCATGTGAAAGGTGTCGTGGTCGATCAAGGGATGGTGACCGAGCATCATGAACGTGTCACGATCGATCCCCAGCGCGTCGGGAATCGGGCCCGTGCATTCCAGCACCTGGTCCATGCGGAACATGTCGTGGCCGGCGGGCACGGGCGTGTGGGTGGTGAATACGCTCGTGGCGCGCACGCGCCGGATCGACTCGTCCAGCGGCACGCCGGCCTGGTGGAACTCGCGCAGGCGCTCCATGTGCATGAACGCCGCGTGGCCCTCGTTGGCGTGCCACACCGCGGGCTTGATGCCGAGGCTGCGCAGCACGCGCACGCCGCCCACGCCGAGCAGCCATTCCTGCTTGAGGCGCAACTCCGGTCCGCCGGCGTACAGCTTGCTCAGCAGGGGTCGGTCGTCGGGGTGGTTCTGGTCGAAGTCGGTGTCGAGCAGGTACACCGAGACTCGGCCGGCGCGCAACCGCCACGCGCGGATGAACACGTCGCGCCCCGACGTGCGCACGGCCGTGAGATACGGGGTGGCGTGGGGGGCCTCGACGGGCTCGAGCACCGTGTTGTGGATGTCGAATGGATCGTCGGCATCCTCCTGCCAGCCGTCGGAGCGGATGCGCTGATCGAAGTAGCCGTGGCGGTACAGGATGCCGACGCCCACGATGGGCACGCCGAGGTCCGAGGCCGTCTTGCAGTGATCGCCGGCGAGCACGCCGAGCCCGCCCGAGTAGATGGGCACGGAGTGGTAGAAGCCGAACTCGGCACAGAAGTACGCGATGGCCCGGCGGCGTTGGTCGGGATACGTCTGGGCGAACCAGGTGACGTCGTCCGACTGTTCCGACGCGTGCCAGCGCATGAGCGCGTCGTACTGGGCAAGAAAGTCGGGATCGGCGGCGCACTGGGCCAGGCGCTCGCCGCTCACCTCATTGAGGATCCGGATGGGATCATGCCGGCAGCGCGTCCAGATGAGAGGATCGATGGTGCGGAAGATCGCGCGCGCGTCGCGATTCCAACTCCAGGACAGATTACCGGCGATGTCTGCCAGCCCGGAGAGGCGCTGCGGCAGGAGGGGAAACCGTGGGGGCATGGCGTGGGACGGCGCTGCCAGGTCCGGACGCGAAATCACGCCGCAGTGCGGGATTGCGGAGCCGGGAAGGGAACGCCGTGGAAGGAGACGGCGGGCCGGGCAACGAACCGGTTGCGAACGGCTGGTTGAATGTAGGGTCGTGCGGGAGCGACTACCAGCCTTCCGGCCGGCGCCGCATTTCGCGTACGTTCAGACTATGGAGGGGACCGCTCGCCGTTCCGCGGCGCGCCGGCCCATGGTGGGATCACGCATCGGAAGGAGCGCGCTATGGATCGCAAGGCTGAAGCCCGCTGGAACGGCGACCTGAAGGGGGGCCGCGGCAACGTGAAGCTCGGGAGCGGGGCGTTCGACGGCCCGTACTCGTTCGCCAGCCGGTTCGAGAGCGGGAGCGGCACCAATCCCGAAGAGCTGCTCGGCGCGGCGCATGCGGGGTGCTTCTCGATGGCCCTCGCGGCGGCGCTGGCCACGGCGGGGCACCCGGCCACCAGCGTCACGACCACGGCCACGGTGCATCTCACCAAGGGGGAGGCCGGCTTCTCGATCAGCGGCATCGACCTCGTGACGCGCGGCGTGGTGCCGGGCGTGTCGGATGGGGAGTTCAAGAAGTTCGCCGAAGACGCCAAAACCGGCTGCATCGTGTCGCGGGCGCTGTCGGCGGTGCCGATGACGCTCGACGCCCAACTGGCGGGGTGACCGTGCCGGCGGCGGGCCAGCGGGCCCGGAAGCGGTCGCTCCCGTTGTCGCGGGTGTATCGCCTGCTCGAGCCGGGCCCGGTGGTGCTGGTCACCACGGCGCGGCGCGGGCGGCCGAACGTGATGACGATGTCGTGGCACACGATGATGGAGTTCGAACCGCCGCTGGTGGGGTGCGTGATCAGCGAGCGCAACTATTCGTTCGGGGCGCTGAAGGCCTCGCGGGAGTGCGTGATCAACATTCCCGCCGTGGGGCTGGCCGACCGGGTGGTGGCGTGCGGCAACACGACCGGGCGGCGGGTGGACAAGTTCGCCGCCTTCGGCCTGACGGCGGAGCCGGCGGCGCGCGTGGCGCCGCCCCTGATCGCCGAGTGTTTCGCGAATCTGGAGTGCGTCGTGTCCGATACGCGGCTGGTGGCCAGGTACAACTTCTTCGTGCTCGAAGTGGTGAAGGCCTGGATTCGCCCGTCGCGCGTGGCGCCGCGGACCCTCCATCACCGGGGGATGGGGGAATTCATGGTGGCGGGGCGCACGCTCAAGCTGCCGTCGCGGATGAAGTAGGGGGGAGCCGCCGGGGCGGGCCGCCATTAGCCGGGGACCGGGGCGATGTAAAGGCCGGCGCGGATTTCAAACGTCTGGGCCCCCTCATCCGTATGTTGGGGTGCAGGCGTGGCGAGCGGCGGGTTGCCCTCCCGGATCGGGGGCCCGCGCGCCCTCCGCGTCCGTCTCACCGCGATCCCCACTCTCGGCTCAACCAATGCGGCAATTGCAGCAATTCGTGCGTGTCTCCCGCGTCGCCCCCGCCCTGTGCGGCGCGCTCGTGCTCTCCGCCTCGTGCGCCAAGCAGCAGGCCCGACCCCCGAAGCCGCCGGTCACGGTGGCTGTGGTCGCGGCGCGGCGGGCCGACGTGCCCTACATCATCGATGCCAACGGCGTGGTCACGCCCATCCAGTCGGCGGCGGTGGCCTCGCAGGTGGACGGGATCGTCACCCGGGTAGCGTTCCAGGAAGGCCACGAGGTCACCACGGGGCAGGTGCTCTTCCAGATCGATCCCCGTCCCTACGAGAACGCCTACCAGCAGGCCCGGGCCGCGTACTCGCGCGACTCGGCCACGGCGGCCAACGCGCGATACGAGCGCGACCGGTACCGCAGCCTGGTCGCCGCCAAAGTCATCACGCCCGAAGAGGCCGAGCAGTACGAGACGACGGCGGCCACGAGCGACGCCACGCTCCGCGCCGACGCGGCGCTGGTGGCCACGGCCAAGTTCAACCTGGACAACACCACGGTGCGGGCGCCGATCGCCGGCAAGACCGGCAGCGTGCTCGTGCGGGTGGGCAATCTGGTGCGCGCCGCGGGCAGCCAGCCGCTGGTGGTGATCAACCAGATCCGTCCGATCATGGTGCGATTCTCGGTGCCGTCGTCCGAGCTGCCCAAGCTGCTGCGCTATGCGCCGCGGGGCGGCCTGCCGGTGACGGCGATGCCGGGCGGGGGCACGCCGGCATCGTCGCCGTTCGACTCCACCACGCAGCCGACGGTGGCGCCGGAGTCGTCGTCGCCGGTGGCGGAGGCGCTCGCGGCCCAGCAGGGGAGCGGCACGCAGCCCGAGCTGGGGACGCTGAGCTTCATCGACAATGCGGTGGACACGACGACCGGCACCGTGCAGCTCAAGGCCACGTTCGCGAACAAGGACGGCGACCTGTGGGCGGGCCAGTTCGCGTCCACGCGCATGCGGTTGTACGTGGAGCAGGGGGCGCTGGTGATCCCGGCCCAGGCGGTGGTGACGGGGCAGCAGGGGACGTACGTGTACACGTTGGGTGCCGACAACAAGGCGCAGCAGCATGCGGTGGTGATCGAGCGGACGACGGGCGGCCTGGCGGTGGTGGCGGCGGGCGTGGCCGAGGGCGACCGCGTGGTCACCGAAGGGCAGTCGCGTCTCACGCCGGGCGCGGCGGCCACGCTGCGCACGGCGGTGGACCCGCCGGCCGGCGACAGCACGCATGTGAGCCGCGGCGCCAAGGGTGGCAGCGCCTCCGGCGGCGGCCGGCGCGGGCGCCCGGGTGCGTGACGGCGACGTCGCGGTGACCGCGATCCGAAGGCGCCGCGCCGGAGCGGGGCGATGAGTCTCACCGGGCTCTTCATCCGGCGGCCGGTCATGACCACGCTGCTGATGATCGGCATCGTGGTGTTCGGCATCGTGGCCTACCGGGGGCTGCCGGTGAGCGACCTGCCGATCACCGATTCGCCGAGCATCGGCGTGGGCGCGAGCCTGCCGGGCGCCAGCCCGGAGACGATGGCGGCCACGGTGGCGACGCCGCTCGAGAAGGCGTTCTCGGCCATCGCCGGGATCGACGAGATCACGTCCAACAGCTCGCTGGGCTCGACCAACGTGAGCCTCACCTTCTCGCCCGATCGCGACATCGACGCGGCGGCGCAGGACGTGAACGCGGCGATCTCGCAGGCCATGCCGGCGCTGCCGGCGGGCATCCATCCGCCGTCGATGCACAAGCAGAACCAGGCGGCGGCGCCGATCCTGTTCCTGGCGCTCACGTCGGCGGTGCTGCCGCTGCAGACGGTGGACGAGTACGCCGAGACCGACATCGCGCAGCGGCTGTCGATGGTGGAAGGGGTGTCGGAGGTGCAGGTGTGGGGGTCGGCCAAGTACGCCGTGCGCGTGGAGGTCGATCCGGCGCGGCTGGCGGCGCGCGGGCTCGGGGTGTCGCAGGTGGCGGCGGCGATCCGCAACAACAACGTGATGCTGCCCACGGGGGTGCTCTACGGGCGCGATCGCACGCGCACGGTGCAGGCCACCGGGCAGCTGGCCAACGCCGCGCAGTTCCGCCAGCTGATCATCGCCTATCGCAACGGCGGGGCGGTGCGGCTGGGCGACGTGGCGAACGTCCTCGACGACATGCAGAACGACAAGGGGGCGAGCTGGATCGGCAACGAGCGCGCGATCGGACTGGCGGTGATGCGGCAGCCGGGCGTGAACACGGTGGAGGTGGCGGCGGCGGTGAAGGAGGCGCTGGCGGAGATCGAGCGGGGGCTCCCGCCCACGGTCACGGTGCACGTGCAATACGACCGCTCGGTGTCGATCCAGAATTCCGTGCACGACGTGAAGTTCTCGCTGGTCGTGGCGCTGTGCCTCGTGGTGATGGTGATCTTCCTGTTCCTGCGCAGCGCCGTGGCCACGCTGATCCCCAGCCTCACGCTGCCGATGTCGATCATCGGCACGTTCTCGATCATGGCGATCCTGCACTTCAGCGTGGACAATCTGTCGCTGATGGCGCTCACGCTCGCCGTGGGGTTCGTGGTCGACGACGCGATCGTGATGCTCGAGAACATCGTGCGCCATCTGGAGATGGGGAAGCCGCCGATGCGGGCCGCGTTCGACGGCGCGCAGGAAGTGGGATTCACGATCCTCTCGATGACGCTGTCGCTGTCGGCGGTGTTCATCCCGCTGATGTTCATGGGCGGCCAGATCGGGCGGCTGTTCCAGGAATTCGCGATCACGATCTCGGTGGCGATCCTCGTCTCGGGGTTCGTGTCGCTCACGCTCACGCCGATGTTGTGCAGCCGGCTGCTCAAGGCCAAGAGCGAGCAGCGCCACGGCCGCTGGTTCAACGCCACCGAGCAGATGTTCCAACGCACGCTACACGCGTACGAGCGGAGTCTGGGCTGGGTGATGCGCCACCGCCGCTACGCGTTGGGATTCTCGGTGGTGGTGCTCGTGCTCACGGCGGGGCTGTTCATGATCATCCCCAAGGGGCTGTTCCCGCCCGACGACACCGGCCAGCTCAACGGGACCACCGAAGCGGCGCAGGGCACGTCGTTCCCAGAGATGAAGCGGCTGCAGCAGATCGCCATGGCGCGGCTGGCCGCCGATCCCGACGTCGAGTCGTTCAGCTCGTCGGTGGGCGGCGGGTTCGGGTCGTCCAATCAGGGGCGGCTGAACGTGACGCTCAAGCCGGAGGGCCAGCGGCCGTCGGCCGACGCGATGGTCAACGAACTGACCAGGCGCCTGTCGGGCATCCCGGGGCTGGCCGTGTATTTCCAGAACCCGCCGGCCATCCACATCGGGGGCCGCTCGGCCAAGGCGCAGTACCAGTTCACGCTGCGAGGCAACGACATCGACACGCTGTATTCCGAGGCGGGCAAGCTGATGGCGCGGCTGCAGCAGGTGCCGCTGCTCACCAGCGTGACGTCGGACCTCGAGAACCGGGCCCCGATCCTGCAGGTGCACATCGACCGCAACCGCGCGCTGGCGCTGGGCGTGACGCCGGCGTCGATCGAGCAGGCGCTGGCCGACGCCTACAACGAGCAGCAGGTGTCCACCATCTACACGCCCGCCAACGAGTACTGGGTGGTGATGGAGACGGTGTCGGCCGCGCAGACCGACGCCAACGCGCTGCGGCGGTTCTTCGTGCCCGGGTCCAACGGGCGCATGATCCCGCTGTCGGACGTGGCCACGTTCGAGCACACCACGGGGCCGCTGAGCGTGGCGCACTCCGGGCAGATGGCGTCGGTGACGATCTCGTTCAACCTCGCGCCCAACGTCTCGCTGGGCGCGGCGGTGGACGCGGTCAATCGCCTGGCGCGGAGCACGCTGCCGGCGTCGATCTCGGCCAACTTCTCGGGCGCCGCCCAGGCGTTCGAGGCGTCGCAGCAGGGGATGGGGCTGCTGTTCGTGATCACGGTGTTCATCATCTACATCATTCTCGGCATCCTGTACGAGAGCTTCATCCACCCCATCACCATCCTCACCGGGCTGCCGTTTGCGGCGTTCGGGGCGCTGGTGGCGCTCTGGGTGACCCACGTGGAGCTGGGCGTGTACGGCTACGTGGGGATCATCATGCTGGTGGGGATCGTGAAGAAGAACGCGATCATGATGATCGACTTCGCGATCGCCGCCGAGCGCGAGGACCGGTGCACGCCGGCCGAAGCGATCGTCCGCGCGGCGAGCGTGCGGTTCCGGCCGATCATGATGACGACCGTGTCGGCCATCGCCAGCACGCTGCCGATCGCGATCGGCGTGGGCGCGAGCGCGGCGTCGCGGCGCCCGCTCGGCATCGTGGTCGTGGGCGGACTCGCCTTCTCCCAGATCGTGACGCTCTACGTGACGCCGGTGTTCTACACGTACCTCGACGAATTGCAGGGCTGGAGCGGCCGCGTGTTCGCGCGCGCTACCGGCACCACCACCACCGCGGGGGGCCAGGTGGTCCCGGCGGCGGGCGACTGACCCTATGAACTTCACGACGCTGTTCATCAAACGCCCCGTCATGACGACGCTCGTCATGGTGGGCATTCTCGTGTTCGGCATCGTGGCCTACAGGCAGCTGCCGGTAAGCGACCTGCCCAACGTGGACTTTCCCACGATCACCGTCACCGCCGTGCTGCCGGGCACGAGCCCGCAGACGATGGCGGCCACCGTGGCCACGCCGCTCGAGAAACAGTTCTCGACCATCGCCGGCATCGACAACATGACGTCGACGTCGAGCGTGGGGCAGACGCAGATCGTCATCCAGTTCGCCCTCGACCGCGACATCGACGCCGCGGCGCAGGACGTGCAGGCCGCCATCGCCCAGACCACGCGCGCGCTGCCGCAGGGTATCGTGCCGCCGTCATACCAGAAATCGAATCCGGCCGACGCGCCGATCCTGACGCTCGCCCTGACGTCCACCGAGGTCCCGCTGTCCACGCTCGACGAGATCGGCGAGACGACGTTGGCCCAGCGGCTGTCGATGGTGGGCGGCGTGGCCCAGGTGCTGGTGTACGGGGCGCAGAAGTACGCCGTGCGCGTGCAACTCGATCCGGCGCAGCTCGCCACGCGCGGCATCGCGCTCGAGGACGTGGCCTCGGCGATCGCCAGTCAGAACGTGAACATGCCCACCGGCGTGCTGTGGGGCCCCCTGACGGCGCTCACCGTGCAGGCCACCGGGCAGCTGTCCGACGCCGATCAGTTCCGCGACGTGATCGTGGCCTACCGGAACGGCGCGCCCGTGCACCTGAGCGACGTGGGCCGGATCACCAACGACGTCCAGAACGACAAGACGGCGAGCTGGTACAATGGGCAGCGGTCGATCGTGCTCGCCATCCAGCGGCAGCCGGGCACCAACACGGTGGACGTGGCCAACCGCGTCAAGGCGTCGATTGCGCGCCTGCAGTCGGAGATCCCGCCCACGGTGAAGGTGTCCACGCTCTACGACCGCTCGGCCACCATCCAGGCGTCGGTGCACGACGTGACGTTCACCCTCGAGCTGACGCTGGCGCTCGTGGTGCTGGTGATCTTCCTGTTCCTGCGCAATCTCTCGGCCACGATCATCCCCAGCCTGGCCCTGCCGATGTCGATCATCGGGACGTTCTCGGTGATGTACCTGCTGCACTACAGCCTGGACAACCTGTCGCTGATGGCGCTCACGCTGGCCGTGGGCTTCGTGGTGGACGACGCGATCGTGATGCTGGAGAACATCGTGCGCCACCTCGAGATGGGGAAGACCAAGCGCCAGGCGGCCATCGACGGCGCCGCCGAGGTGGGATTCACCATCCTGTCGATGACGTTCTCGCTGGCCGCGGTGTTCATCCCGTTCCTGTTCATGGGCGGGATCATCGGCAAGCTGTTCCACGAGTTCGCGGTCACGATCGGCGTCGCGATCCTCGTGTCGGGGTTCGTGTCGCTGACGCTCACGCCGATGCTGTCCAGCCGCTTCCTGCGGGCCGAGCACGAGCGCGCGCACGGACGGTTCTACCACGCCACCGAGCGGTTCTACGACTGGTGGCTGGGCATCTACGAACGCACGCTGGCGTGGGTGATGCAGCGGCGGCCGGCGGCGCTGGCGTTCTCGTTCGCCACGCTGGTCGTGACCGGTTGGTTGTTCTGGGCCATCCCCAAGGGGTTGTTCCCCACCGACGACACCGGGCAACTGCTGGCCACCACCGAGGCGGCGGAGGGGATCTCGTTCGACGGCCTCTCGCAACGGCAGAAGCAGGTGGCGGCGGTGGTGGCGCAGGATCCCGACGTGCGGTCGGTGACGTCGTCGGTGGGCACGACGGCGGCGGCCAATCAGGGCCAACTCACGATCGACCTCAAGCCGATCACGGAGCGGCGCCGCAGCGCCGACGAGATCGCGCGCGACATCACGCGCGCTCTGGCGAGCGTGCCCGACATCACCGTGTTCGTCCAGAATCCGCCGGCGATCTCCATCGGCGGCCTCGCGTCCAAGAGCCTCTACCAGTACACGCTCCAGAGCGGCAACATGGGCGCGCTCGACACCGCGGCCCGGGCGCTCGAGACGCGCCTGCGCCAGCTGCCCATCCTCACGGACGTCACCAGCGACCTGCTGATCAACAATCCGCAGGTCACCGTGGACATCGACCGCGAGCAGGCCGGACAGCTGGGCGTTTCGGCGGCGGAGATCGAGAACACCCTGTACGACGCCTTCGGCCAGCGGCAGGTGTCCACGATCTACACGTCCACCAACGAGTACTGGGTGGTGATGGAACTGCTGCCGCAGTACCAATCCGACGTCGCGGCGCTGGGCCGCCTGTGGGTGCGCTCGTCCCGCGGACCGCTGGTGCCCCTGTCCACCGTGGCGCGGTTCAACGACAGCGTGGGTCCGGTCACCGTGAACCACTCGGGGCAGCTCCCGTCGGCCACGATCTCGTTCAACCTGGCGCCCGGCGTGTCGCTGGGCACGGCGCTGACCGCGGTCAAGCAGGAATCGGCCCGCATCCTGCCGGCCAACATCGCGGCCAGCTTCTCGGGCATCGCCCAGGCGTTCGTGGACACGCAGTCGGGGCTGGTGGTGCTCCTCGTGCTCGCGGTGTTCGTGATCTACGTGATCCTCGGCGTGCTGTACGAGAGCTTCATCCACCCGATCACGATTCTCACCGGGCTCCCGTTCGCGGCGTTCGGCGCGTTGGCCACGCTCATGCTGGTGCACCTCGACCTCGACATCTACGGGTTCGTGGGCGTGATCATGCTGATCGGCATCGTGGAGAAGAACGCGATCATGATGATCGACTTCGCCATCGAGGCGCAGCGCGACAGCGGCAAGACGCCCACCGAGGCGATCCTCGAAGCGGCCAGCGTGCGTTTCCGGCCGATCATGATGACGACGATGGCGGCGCTCATGGGAGCGATCCCGATCGCCGTGGGCTGGGGCGCCGGCGCCGCCACGCGGCGCCCGCTGGGCGTGGCCGTGGTGGGCGGGCTCGCGTTCTCGCAGTTGGTCACGCTGTACGTGACGCCGGTGTTCTATACGTACCTGGACGAATTGCAGACCAGGTTCTCGCGGCGGCGGGCCCCCGAGACGGCGCCGTTCGGCGGCGATGGGCCGGCTCTTCCGGAGGCCGTGCCGGGCACGTAACTCTCTGGCTTCTCCAGCTGGAGGCACCGCCCATGTCCGGTCGCTCCGTTCGTACGCTCGCCCTCGCGGTCGCGACGCTCACCGCCGCGTTCACCGGCGCCGGCGCGCAGCGCCCAGCGGCCCCCCATTGGATCGTCACCTGGAGCGCCAGCCAGTCGTGGATGGACGCGCGACCAGCGGCCGGGACGCCGGATGGCGTGCCCACCTACGTCAATCGCACCATCCGTGAGATCGTGCACACCACGCTCGGCGGCGACAGCGTGCGCGTGCGCCTGTCCAACGAGTACGGCGACCGGCCCCTGGTGATTGGCGACGCGCGCGTGGCGCGGCGCGCCGGCGGCGCGAACACCGGCGCGGGGTCCGACCGGGCGCTCACGTTCGGAGGGCAGGCGGCGGTGACGATCGGGGCGGGCGCCACCGTGGTGAGCGATCCGATCGCCTACCAGGTGCCGCCGTTGAGCGACCTCGTGGTGAGCCTCTATCTGCCCGATTCGGCGCGCACGTCCACGCGCCATCCGCTCGGCCTGCAGACCACATATGTGTCCGGCGCCGGCGACTTCGCCGCCGCGACCGCGTTCGCCGCCGATACGGCGTTCCGATCCTGGGTCTTCCTGTCGGGCGTGGACGTCACCAACGCGCAGGCGGCGGGCGCCATCGTGACGATCGGGAATTCGATCACCGACGGGTACGCGTCCACGCCCGATGAGAACCGCCGGTGGCCCGACGTGCTGGCCCGGCGCCTGCTCACCACGCCGGGCGCGCCGGTGATGAGCATGGCGAACGCGGGCATCTCCGGCAATCGGGTGCTGAATCCCGGAGCGGGGCCCAGCGCCCTGGCGCGGTTCGGCCGCGACGTGCTGCTGCAGCCGGGCGCGCGCGACGTCATCATCATGGAGAGCATCAACGACATCGGACGGGCGAACTTCTCGAGGAACCCCGACGACTCCGTGAGCGCGGCCGCCATCATTTTCGGGCTGTCGCAGCTGGCCGAGCGCGCGCGCGAGCGGGGGCTCGTGGTGTACGGAGCCACGCTGACGCCGTTCGAGGGGTCGGAGCCGTACTACTCGGCCGCGTCGGAGGCCAAGCGGCAGGCGGTGAACGCATGGATCCGGACCAGCGGCGCATTCGACGGCGTCATAGATTTCGATGCTGTGATGCGCGACCCGAGCCATCCGGCGCGATTTCTGCCCGCCTATGATTCGGGCGACCATCTCCACCCGGGAGACGCCGGATATCGGGCGATGGCGGAGTCGATCGACCTCGGTCTGTTCCGCGCGCCTCCTCCACATCGTTAGCGAGTCGTGAATTCATGAAGAAGTATCGCAACAAGACCGTGGCGTTCGTGATCGACGTGCGGTCGCGCCTGGAGTTCCTGTTCGGTCACGTGCCCGGCGCCATCTGCATTCCCGTGCAGAAGGTGGGACACGACGCGATGGAGCGGCGCGGCATTCCCAAGGACGCCGGCATCCTCCTGTATTGCGCCAGCGGTTCGCGGTCGGCGCTGGCCACGAACGCGCTGAAGCAGGCCGGCTACACGCGCGTCGTGGACGGCGGCGGGATCGCCGCCGTCAAGCGGGACCTGCGCGACGCTACTTCCTGATCGTCGCGCCGGTGAGTTCGGCGACCGCGCTCAGCGTGGTCTGCGCGGCATTCAGCCCGAGCCGGAAATCCTTGTCGTTGTACGTGGTGTAGACGTCGGTGGGCTGGTGCCAGTTGGGATCCCAGCCGGCGCCGATCTGCGTGCCGCGTTGGTTCTCGCGCAGGCTGATGGCGGGAACGATGTCCTTGAACGGGTCGGAGTCGGTGTTGGTCATGTGACTGCCCACCGACGCCGGATAGTCCGTGGCGTATTTCTCGTTGGCCCGTTCGAACGCCCAGGCCAGCGTCTGGGCCTGCGCGGCGAACTTTGAATTCACCTGGAATTCGATGTTCACGTCCGCCTCCGGCCGCTGCTCCGGCGAGAGCGTGCCGTCGGCGCGCGGCATGCCGTGGTCGAACAGCATCATGTCGTGCTGGATCATGCCGAGCCAGCGGGGTTCCGGATACTTGCCCGACCCCGGCGGATCTTCCTTGCCCTGCAGCGACTCGCGCTGGGCTACGTACGCGCGGCTGCCGTTGAGCCCGCTCTCCTCGTTGTTCCAGAGCACGAAGCGGATGGAGCGGTCGGTCTGCACGTCGGGGCTGCTGAACACGCGGGCCAACTCCATCACGAGCGCCGAGCCGGAGCCGTCGTCGTTGGCGGCCTGGCCCCAGCCGATGCCGTCCATGTGGCCGCCCACGATGTACATCTCGTCGGGGTGCGTGGTGCCGACCTTGGTGCAGAACACCTCCTGGCGTTCGCCCGGCACCGTGGGCGGCGTGTCGATGGCGCGGATTGCCGGATCGGGTTGGCGCAGCGAGTCGGTGTTCACGCCCGTGCGCGCGCGGATGCCGCGGTAGCGGCCGCCGCCCTGCGCGAGGTCGCTGCCGCGGCCCCCGCGGCCCCCGCGGCCCCCGCGACCGCCCCGTCCGCGCGGGGCGGGCGGCTGCCAGTCATAGGTGAGGCGCTGGATGTCGGCGCACCCATAGCTCCTGAGTTGCGCCTCGATCCAGTCCACCGCCTGGCGGTTGCGCTCGGTGCCCTGGCGCCGGTCGCCGAACTGGGTGAGGCCCTTGATCGTGGCCTTGTACTTCTCGAGATCGAGCCGGCTCACGAGCGTCTCGATGGGATCGCTGGCCGGCTGGGCCGCGGCGCCGGCGGCCTGGGCAGGGGCCGGGCAAGGGACGGCGAGTGCGGCGATCAGGCCGGCGTTCGCGACGATGTACGGCAGGGCGCGCATGAGATTCCTCGTGGAGGTTGGGCGGTGACGGGCGATTGCGATCAGCCGCCCGGGTGATACTCCCGTTCCGTGTGGCCCTGCAGCTGCGACCTGTAGAAGTACACCACACGCAGGTTCCCCGTGGCGTAGCGCTCGGCCTCGTCGGCGAAGTGCGGCGAATGCACGTCGCCGCTCTCGCCGCCGGCGGTCACCGCGCGCGCCCGCACGCTGTCGCCGAACTCGACCACGGCCACGAAGCTGTTGCCGCTCGTGCCATACCACTTCTTGGTGTTGGGATACGCGCGAGCGCCGAACGACGCCAGCGAGCCCCAGATCGACGACGTGAACGGCACCGGGATGCTCGGCTTCGCGTCGTCGAAGTTCGGATCGATGTCGTCGTTGATGCGCTGGAACCGGTTGATGTCGCCCCACGGCGTCTGCCAGGTGCCGAAGTCGGCGGTGATCTGGTTGGCCGCTGCCGCCAGTGACTGCAGCAGTTCGTCCGACGACGCGCGCTGCACCACATAGTCCTCGGCCGACATGCCCGCGGCGCGCGCCTCGCGCCCCACGCGATGCATGATGTCCGTGCCCCAGAAGACGGCCAGCGACGTGGGCACCGAATTGATGCCCCACCGATAGTCCCACCCGCGCAGCAGCGTGATCTTCTTGGCCAGCCGGGCCTTGAGCGGATTGGCGCCCGGCGTGGCGTCGTACGCCTTGATGAGCGGCGGGATCATCGTCGCGAACGCGGGCAGATAACTGTCGAACGCCAGCGCGGTGAGCGACGCCATCGTGAAGTCCTTGTGGTTGGGCAGCAGCCGCAGCGCGTGGTAGCCGCGCGGAGATTCCTCGGTGCTGGTCTCCACGTACCGGGGAAAGTCCTTGCGTCTTGGGCTGTCGGGGCCGGCCGCCGACCAGGGCCAGTTGTTGGAATTGTAGAGCCACCCGACCGGCGGATTCAGCAGGTGCGGCGTCTCGTCGGTGGACAGGAGGCCGTGGTAGGCCGTGGCCGGGTTGCTGCCGTCCACCGGCTTGGTCCAGTCGAATGAGGTGTCGCGCCGGGGGATGTAGTTGGAGTGGAAGTACGCGATGTTCCCCTCCGCATCCGCGAAGATCGTGTTGTTGGAGGAGTTGGTGTGCAGCTGCATGATCTTGCGCCACGCCGCGTAGTCCTTGGCCTTGGTGCGCGTGTATGACTGGGTGAGCGCCTTGACGGGGCTCTGCATGAGGCTGATGCTCACCCACCGGTCGCCCACCGAGCGCACCACCGGGCCGTGCTGCGTGAAGTACGCGGTGAACGTGCGGTGCGCCATGCCGGTGGCGGTCTTGTAGGGCACGTCGATCGTCCGCTGCGCCATCGGCAGGTCCCTGTTGCCGTAGCGATAGAAGCGGCGATCGCCCTTCTTCACCACCGTCTCCAGGAACTCGTCGATGTTGTCCACGCCGCTGGACGTGTGCATCCATCCGGCGGTGGGGTTGAAGCCCTGATAGATGAAGAACTGCCCCCAGGTGACGGCGCCGTAGGCGTCCAGCCCCTCGTCGCTCACCATCTGGAGTTCGGAGCGGAAGTAGAACGACGTGTGCGGATTGATCCAGAGCAGCGCGTGATGGTCGAGGGTGTTGGCGGGCGCGATGGCGATGCCGTTGGAGCCCGACGGCTCCGGCGGCGGCCCGTCGCCTCGGCCCTGGCGCGCGGGCAGCGGCACGTGGCCGTAGAACGCCGCCAGCTCGTTGAGGTTCACCCGCTCGATGTCGCCGCCGATGCTCCCTTCGGTGAACGACAGCGCCATCCACGGTTCGAAGTGCGTGATCACGCGGGGCTTCACCTCGGGGTGCTTGTACAGATAGAAGTTCAATCCGTCGGCGAACGCGTCCATCAGCTGCTTGAGCCACGCCGGACTCGCCGCGTATTCCGCTTTCAGCGTGTCGGGATCCATGAAAAGCTTCATGCGCAGGTCGCGCCAGATCTGCGACTCGCCCTCGGCTTCCGCCAGGCGGCCCAGCGCGTTCAGGTAGTTGGTCTCCACGCGATTGAAGTCGTCCTCAGCCTGGGCGTACTCCACGCCGAACACGGCGTCGGCGTCGGTGTGGCCGTAGATGTGGGCGATGCCCCAGTCGTCGCGGATGATCGTGACGCGCTGCGCTTCCTGCTCCCAGCGCGCGATCTCCTGCGGGGTCTGCGCCTGGGCGCCGCGCGGGCCGGGCAGCGCGGCGGCGGCCGTGACGAGGAGCGTGAAGAGGATGTTGAGCTTCGGCATGACGGATTCTCGGGGAAGACTTGGACGCCGGACAACATGCGTCGTGGACCGGCGAGCGGCCAGTCGCGGGTGGTGCGGAGGGTGGACGGCGTCGGCGATGGCGTTGCGTGGCCTGACGACGTAAGATAGCGTGCATCGCCGCGCGGCCGACGCGCGGCAACGCCATGGATTCACGGAGTACGAGATGACCGAGCCCGCTCCCCCCACCGCGGCGTCGACGCCGGTGGGCCGCACGGCGAATACGCAGTACTTCCGTGTGGACCCCGACATCCTGATCGTCCTGCCGGACAAGGATCTCAAGGACGACGGGGCCTCGGCGGTGATGAACACCGATTTCCAGATCCGATTCGCGCGCGAGATGGGCCGGCCGGTGGCCGTGGTCGTGCACCTGACGAGCCTGCTGTCGCAGGACTCGGAGGCGCGCCGCATCTACGCCGAGCGCATGGATCCGGCGCTGTTCTACGCTGCGGCGCTGGTGGCCAGCAATCCGATCTCGCGGGCCATCGCCAGCTTCTTCCTGGGACTGACGAAGCCGAAATTCCCCACCCGGGTGCACGATTCCTACGATACCGCGATCGCGTGGGTGGAGACCCTCCGGCCGGGACGCGCGCGTTGACGGCGATCGACACGACCGGCTGGACGAGGATCGGCACCAGCGACAACGCCGATTTCTACGAGGTGGAGCCGCGCATGCTCGCCGTGGTGCCGCGCGACGGCACCGCCGACACCGCCGAGACGGCGCGGCAGAGCGTGGGGATCCAGCTCGACCACCTGCGGTCACGGGGGACGCGCGCCGGCGTGATCGTGTTCATGGATCCGGTGATCGAGCAGGACGCGGGCGCGCGCGCGGTGTACCGCGACGCCCCCGATCCCGCGCTGCAGGTGTGCTTCGCGCTCGTGGGCAGTTCGCCGTTCGGCCGCGCGGTGGGATCGGTGTTCCTGGGGCTGAGCCGGCCCCGCGTGCCCACGCGCATGTTCGGGTCGTTCGACGACGCGGCGGCGTGGATCCGCCAGGTGGTGGGCTGATGCCGGATCCGCGCGAACTGCCCCCCGAACTGGTGACCGGGCTGCTCCGGCTGTGCGAGGGCGACTTCTCGTTCCGCCTGCCGCGCACCGGCACGCGCGACGACACCGACACCGCCGCGTTCTTCGTCAACGCGATCGCCGAGGAGCTGGAGCGGATCATGCGCACGTCGCAGGAGCAGGAGAAGCGCCTGGCCGACTTCGTGCAGAGTACGTCCGAGATGCTGATCCGGGTGGCGGCCGGCGACCTGACGGCGCAGCTGGAGCGCGACTTCGCGGGCGATCCGCCCGACGTCCTCGCCTATCTGGTGAACAATACCGTCGCCGAGCTCGGGGCGTTCGTGGCCGCGACGCAGCGGCGCGCGGACGAGGATCGCCTGCGGCTGGAGGCCCTGGTCCTCGAGCGCACGCGGGAGCTGGATCGACTGGTGGGCGTGGACATCCTCACCGAAGCGTACAACCGCCGCCGCCTGGAAGAACTCGGTCGGCAGGAGATCGGCCGCGCGGCGCGATTCGGCGATCCGCTGTGCGTGCTGATGCTCGACCTCGACCACTTCAAGTCGATCAACGACACGTTCGGCCACTCCGTGGGCGACACCGCGCTGCAGATGGCGGCGGCGGCCATCCGCAGCCGAGTGCGCGCCTACGATCACGTGGGACGCTATGGCGGCGAGGAGTTCGTGATCGTCGCTCCAGGCACGCCCCTGGCCGGCGCGGTGCGCCTGGCCGACGCGGTGCGCGACGCGATCGCCGCCGTCGAGTTCGACGCGATCGACGGCCCGGTGACGATCACCACGAGCGTGGGGATCGCCGAATGGGCGCCGGGCGAGGCGCTCGAATCGGTGATCGCGCGGGCGGATGCCGCGATGTACCGCGCCAAGGAGATGGGCCGCAACTGCGCGTTCGCGGCCGAGGCTCCAGCGGCGGGGTAGCGCCGGTCAGCGCGGCGTCCAGGTGAGGCCGGCGCGGTTCACGTAAGGGAAGGCGGCGTCGGGATCGATCTGCACCTTGACGATGGCTGGCTGGGCCGCCACCCGCACCGTGGCCCGTCGAGCGCCGGCCAGCCACGCGTCCACCGGCACCTCGAGCCGCTGCACGCGGCCGTCGGCGCGCGTCACCGCCAGCGGCACCGGCATCGGCGCCAGTCCGCGGTCGACGATCGTGATCGCCACCGAATCGCCGTCCGGCGTCACCGACGCCAGCGCCTGATCGAGCGGCCACGCGTGGTAGAACCAGGTCTGCCAGAACCACGACAGGTCGCGTCCCGACACGCTCGCCAGGGTATTAAAGAAATCATATGGTTGCGGATGCTTGCCGATCCAACGGCGGCCGTACTCCACGAACGCGCGATGGAACGTGTCGGCGCCGAGGATCCCGCGGAGGGCGGCCAGCGCCTGGGCCGTCTTGTCGTAGTACATCACGAAGTACAGATCCTGCGGATACTCGTCGCCGGGGAGCATCAACGGCGCATCGCCGCCGGCGCGCACGCTGCCCACGTAGAGCGCGCGCTGGCCCGCTTCGGAGTCGTTGGGGCGCCCGCCCGCGCGCGGTTCGCCGTACAGGGCGCGCATGCCCTGGGCCACGTCGAACTGCGTGAACCCCTCGTCCATCCATGGGTAGCGCGTCTCGTTGGAGCCCACCTGCATCGGGAACCACATGTGCCCGGTCTCGTGCATCAGGTCGCCGGCCAGCGAGAGCGTGTCGGCCCACGGCTGCATCAGCGTCATCATCGGGTACTCCATGCCGCCGCTGTTCAGCACGCCCTCCATGGACGTCATCTTGGGCCACGGATACGCCCACAGGTAGGCCGAGAGCCGCTCGATGGCGTCGCGCGTGAACCGCGCGCCGCCCAACCGCCAGGCGGCGGCGGGCCGGTTCAGCCGGAAGAAGCTGTTGATGGCCACCGTGTCGCGGCCGCCGCCCACGAGGGCGCGCGTCGCATCCCACGCGTACTGGTCGCTGGTGCCCCAGGCGAAGTCGCGCACGTCGGGCGCCACGAAGTGCCAGGTGGTGGTGGCGCCGCCGGGCTGGAAGACCCTCGCCGCCGGCGCGCCCGGCGTGAGCACGCGCACCACGCGCCCGGTGCGGCGCGCCGCGGCCAGGCTGTCGCGCGCCGCGGGGGTGAGCACGGCGGCGGCGTTGGCCAGCGTGCCGGTGGCGTCCACCACCCAGCCGCGCGGCACGGTGAGGCGCACGTCGTAGTCGGCGGGATCCATGTAGAACTCGGCTTCGAGCAGATACGGATCGGTCACCCAGCCGTCCACGTCGTCGTACACGGCGATCTCTGGATACCAGTAGCCCATGAAGTACACGTGGCCGTCGTGCCCTTCGCGGCCGTCGGCCGGCGCCGGCGCCGGCGCATAGGACCAGGCGAATGCGAGCTGCACGCTGTCGCCCGGCAGCAGCGGTTGCGCGAGCGGAATCCACATCACCGTGCCGTCCACCGCGTACTCGCCCACGCGCGGCGGCTGCTCCGGTGGCGCCGTGATCGGCATCGCGGGATTGCGGTGCCGCTCGGCCACGATCGCGCGCCCGTTCACCGCCACGCGGCCGAGCGTGACGCCGCCGGTGATCGGCGCCGGCTGGCGGCGCGGCACGCCGGGCGCGAACACGTTCTGCCGCAGATAGACGGCGATCGTGCGCAGCGAGTCGGGGGAATGGTTCACGTACTCCACCGTCTCGCGCCCGGTCACGCGGTTGCGCACCGGGTCGAGGGCCGCGTCTATGGAATAGCGCGGGTGCTGCACCCAGTAGTTGGGGCCGGGAAGGCCACTGCGGGTGCGCGTGCCGCGGGCCACCGCGCGACTGAAGGCGAACGACTCGTACACCGGTCCCGGGGTGGGGCGGGGGCCGGCGGCCGTGGCGGCGGGATCGAACGCCGGCGCGGCCCGCGTCTGGGCCGTGGCGTTCGGGGCGAGGAGCGTCGTCGCGACGAGCGCGGCGGCGAGGGCGAGCGGCGTGGCCGGGAGCAGGCGGTTCAGCACGGGGACCTCAGGAAGGCATGGCGAACGCGATGCACCAAGGTACAGCGCCGCGGCGCCGGGCGTCCACGCCGGCGTGGCGGCGCGCCATTCGCGCCGGCGCAGCGCGTTCCGTATGTTGGCCGTTCATGCCGCCCGCCCGGTCCGCCGTCCCCGACGCTCGTTCCGCGACGCCCCCCGCGGCCCGCCACCCGTGGGTGTGGGCGGTGCTCTACTTCCCGTTCGGGCTGTCGTTCGGGTTTCCGTCGATCGCGTTGGGGTATCTCGCGGCGCGGGCCGGGATCTCGGTGTCGGCCATCGCCGGCGTGATCGGCATGACGCTGCTCGCCTCGGGGTGGAAGTTCGTGTGGGCGCCGATCGGCGACTACACCCTGTCGCGAAAGCGCTGGTACCTGATCGCGATCGCGACGGTGTCGGCGGGGTTCATCGCCATCACGCTCGTGCCGCTGTCGCAGGCCACGATGCCGTTGCTGTCGGTGCTCGTGCTGATGTCGAGCGTGGCCGCGACGTTCGTGGCCTTCGCCACCGAAGGGCTGATGGTACACAACACGCCGCTCGCGGCGCGGGGCCGAGCGGCGGGGTGGTTCCAGTCGGGCAATCAGTTCGGCCAGACGGCGGGCGGCGGATTGAGCCTCTGGTTCATGCGGCACGCGCCCGAGCCGTGGATGGCGGGGGCGGCGCTGGCGGTCGTGCTCGCGCTGTGCGCGCTGCCGCTGCTGCTGCTCGACGAGCCGCCGCGCGCGCTGCATGGCGCGTCGGTCGGGGCGCGGGTGGCCGACGCATGGCGCGAGTTGGCGGGCATCGTGCGTTCCCGCATCGGGCGGATCGGGCTGATCCTCGCCATCCTGCCCATCGGCACGGGCGCGGCCAAGGATCTGTTCGGCTCGCTCGGTCCCGAGTGGCACGCGCCGGCCGACATGGTGTCGCTCGTGCTCGGGGTGGGCGGGGGCATCGCCGTCGTGGCCGGGTGCTTCCTGGGCGGCCGGCTCGCCGATCGGATCAGCAAGCCGTGGGCGTACGCGTCGTCGTGCTTTCTGGGCCTCGTGGCGTGCGTGGTGATGGCCTGGTCGCCGCGGGACGCGGCGGGGTACGCCGCGTCGACGTTGTTCTATTCGTTCACCCTCGGCATGGTGGCGGCGTCGTTCACCGGTCTGGCGCTGGCGATCGTGGGGCACACCGCGGCGGCGACGAAGCTCAACCTGTTCTTCGCGCTCAACACGCTGTTCACGCTCGGCGTGTTGCGGATCGACGGATGGGCGCACGACGCGTGGCACACCAACGGGATGCTCTATACGGAAGCTTTGCTGGGCGTGGCGGCGCTCGTGGTGTTCGCGGGGCTGGCGGGCAAGGTGCGCGGCACGGAGTTGCCGGGCGTGTAGCGCGCCGGCAACTCCGGGTTGCCCCTACCGGTGCTTGATGAACGTCCCCTGCTGCAGCTCCTGCATGGCCTGCCGCAACTCCTGCTGCGTGTTCATCACGATCGGCCCGTACCACGCCACCGGCTCCGCGATCGGCCGGCCCGAGACGAGCAGGAACCGGATCCCCTCGTCCCCGGCCTGCACCGTCACCTCGTCGCCGCTGTCGAACACCACGAGCGACCGGTTGCCCGCGGTGTCGCGCACGGTCTCCTCGGCGACGGTCGCCCCGTTGTCGCCCACGCGCTCGGTGAGCGCGCCGAACGGATCGGACGCGCCGCGGAACGTCCCGCTCCCCTCGAACACGTACGCGAAGGCGTGCCGGTACGTGTCCACGGGCAGCGTCTTCCGCACGCCGGCCGGCACGTACACGTCCAGATAGCTCGGCTCCGCCGCCACCCCGTCCACCGGGCCCGTCTTGCCCCAGAAGTCGCCGCACACCACGCGCACGCGCGTGCCGTCGTCGTCGATCACCTCGGGAATGTCGGCCGACAGGATGTCCTGATACCGCGGGTCGGTCATCTTCTGTGACGCCGGCAGGTTGGCCCAGAGCTGGAACCCGTGCATGCGGCCATTGGCGTCGCCCTTGGGCATCTCCTGGTGCAGGATGCCGCTCCCCGCCGTCATCCACTGCACGTCGCCGGCGCCCATCGCGCCCGTGTTGCCCAGGCTGTCGCCGTGGTTCACGGTGCCCGCGAGCACGTAGGTGATGGTCTCGATGCCGCGGTGCGGATGCCACGGAAACCCCTTGAGGAAGTCCTCGGGCCGCTCGTTGCGGAAATCGTCGAACAGGAGGAACGGGTCGAACTCCTCGGTGTTGCCGAATCCGAAGGCGCGACGAAGTTTCACCCCCGCGCCTTCGAGTGTGGGCGTGGCTTCGACGATGCGCTTGACGGGTCTGATCGACATGGATCCTCCGGAATCCTCGCGCCCCGAAACGGGGGCTCACCAGGCAATCTAGAAATGCCGGCAAGGGGGCCCGGTTCCAGCTCGCCCGGCCGGTCTCCCGGCGCTATGATAGGCCGGGCGCCCTCCCGCCGCGCTCCGCTCTCATCCCGTCGCCGCTCATGACCGCCAGAATCCGCGTCGCCATCGCCCTCCTGCCCGCGCTGCTCCTCGTGGCGCTCCTTGCCGCGCGCCATCACGCCGCCGCGCCGCGCCGCGCCGACACCAGCGCCGTCGCCATCACCGTGCCCCCGGGCTCGGCGGCGGTGGAGCAGCGCGCGCCGGGCACTCGGCCGGCGCCGGAACTACTCGCCCGCTTCGACGGACTCGGCGCCGGGTTCCAGGGCCCGCAGGGGTCGGCGCGATTGCGCAATCCGTCGGACAACTCCCTGGCGGTTGGCGCCGACTACATCGTGCAGATCGTCAATTCGCGCATGGCGATCTATACCAAGAAGGGCAGGATGTTCGACACCACGGGCAAGGTGCTGTACGGACCCGTGGAGACCAACAACGTGTTCCGCGGATTCGGCGGAGCGTGCGCCGAGCGCAACAACGGGGACGCCGTGGCGCGGTACGATCAGCTGGCCAACCGGTGGCTGATCGTGATGCCGATCTTCTCGCGCATCCCGCCGCGCGCCGACGACCAGCCGCCTCCGGTGTCGGGCGGACCGGCGCGCGAGAGCGTGCGAGGCGTGCCGGGACAGCCGGGCCCCGCCGTGGCGCTCTACCAGCCACCGGCGCCGCCGCCCGGTGCCGACACCGGCGCCGCGCGCGGGCGTGGGCGCGGCGGCCGTCCCCCGGCGGACGAGAAAGGTTCGTACGCGATGTGCTACGCCGTGAGCACCGGCGCGAGCCCGTTCGGCCCGTACTTCCGCTACGAGTTCATCCGCCCGCTGTTCCCGGACTATCCGCGTCCCGCCGTGTGGCCCGACGGCTACTACGTGCCCACGAGCACCGGCGACCACGTGATCCAGAAGCAGGCGTGCGTGGCCGACCGCGCGAAGATGCTGGCCGGCGAGGACGCCGGGGAGCAGTGCGTGGTGATCGACGGCGTGAATTTCCTGAACAACGCCGACCTCGAGGGCACGCAGCTCCCGCCGGCCGGAGCGCCCAACATCATGCTCGCCGCCGGCGGCACGCAGCTGGATCACGTCATGGAGGACGACGGGATCTATGCCTGGACGTATCACGTGGATTGGCGCGACCCGTCCAGGACGCGCGTGGCCGGGCCGGTGAAGATTCCCGTGGCGCCGTATCACTACCTGTGCGACGGCCAGCTCTCGAGCTGCGTGCCGCAGCCCGGCACCGACCGCCGGCTGGACGCGCAGGGCGACAAGCTCATGGCCCGCGTGGTCTACCGCCGCATCGGCGATCAGGAATCGATCGTCGCCGTGCACTCGGTGAACACGTCGGAGGGCGGGGGCGGCGTGCGCTGGTATGAATTCCGGGTGGGCGCCGGCCGCGCGCTCCGCCTGTACCAGCAGGGCACGTACGCGCCCGACAGCTTCTATCGCTGGATGGGCAGCGCCGCCATCGACGCCCGCGGCGACATCGGCATCGGGTATTCGTTCGGCGGCACGCCCGACTTTGCGGGCCAGCGGTTTGCCGGCCGCCTGGCGGGCGATCCCAAGGGGCTGCTCACGCTGCGCGAGGCGGTGCTGGCCACGGGCCGGGCGGCGCAGACCACCACGCTCCGCTGGGAAGACTACACGCAGACGGCGGTGGATCCGAGCGACGACTGCACCATCTGGTACGTGGGCGATTACTTCAAGCCTGACGCCGACCGCTACTCGACGCGGATCGGCGCGTTCCGCATGCCGGGGTGCGGGGGCTCGTGACGCCGCCTCAGAACTCCAGCCTGGACAGGTAGCGGTAGTTCGCGCGGGCGCTGGCCATCTCGTCGGCCGGACTCTCCTGCTCGATGTAGCAGGGCTTGGCGTCGATGTCGGGAATGGCCGCGAGCAGCGCCCGCAGGTCCAGCACGCCGGTGCCGAGTTCCGTGTCATGCGTGCGGTCGCGCACCACGTCCTTCACGTGGAAGGTCCGGTAGCGGTCGCGATACCGCATGAGGTATGCCATCGGATCGCCGCCGCCCACCGCCATGTTGCCGAAGTCCAACTGTAGGCAGACCGCCTTGGGATCGGTGCGCGCGACGAACAGGTCGTATGGCACCTGCCCGTCGATGGGGCGCATGTGCTCCGGCTCGTTGTGGAACGCCAGCCACACGCCGGCCTTGCGCGCCGCCGCGCCGGCGACGTTGAACCGGTCGGCCCACTCCTGCCAGGCGTCGAGCGAGTGGTTGGTGGCGTCGGGCAGGCTGGGCACGATGAGAAACTCGTGCCCCAGATACCGCGCCGTTTCGAGGCTGGTCTCCCAGTCGCCGGCCAGCAGTTCGGGCGCGATGTGGGCCGACGGCGCGCGCAGCCCCAGCCGGTCGAGCGTTGCCTTGACCTGCTGCGGCGTGCGGCCAAAATTGTCGAACGACCAGAGCAACTCCACATCGTCGTAGCCGATGGCGCGCACCGCGGCCAGGGTGCCCTCGGGATCGCGCTTCATCGCGCCGCGCACGGAATACAGCTCGAGCCCCACGCGACGCAGGCGCCGCTGCCCAAGGGGCAGGCGGGGCGCCAGGGCCGCGCCTGCCAGCGAGGCGCCGAGTGATTGGAGGAAGCGGCGACGGTGCATGCCTCAAGCTGTGGGCGGGGCACGGAACGCCGCAAGCGGCGGCGCAGGGCGGCGCCGGGCGTTGGGCGTTGGGCGGCTTTACAGCGCCGCGAATCGGTGTAGCATCATATCGTGGCCTCTACGGGAGTCGGACCGAGGGGCTGAGCCGGCGACGACTCTGCTCTCGCCCCTTCCCGCAGGCGTCTACTACTCTAAACAGTTCGAGATCCGGGAGGATGGGATGCATATTTCTGGTCGAGTGTTGGTCGGCGCTGCAGGGCGCGTGGCGGGGACGACGGTCGTGGCGTCGGCCTTCTTGCTGATGGCGTGTGGCGGCGGCGAGAAGGCCGCCTCGAAAACGGCGGATTCCGCGGCGGCTGCGGCTGCGGCTGCGGCGGCGGCGGCGCCGGCAGCTGCCCCTGCTGCTGCTCCCACTGCGCCCACGGCGGGCGCGCCGCCGGCGGGCGCCACGGCGGCGATGGTCGCCGAAGGCGACAGCATCTTTCACGGGCAGAAGGCTGGCGGGCTGTGCGCCACCTGCCACGGCGTGGATGCCAAGGGAACGGTCCTGGCGCCGTCGCTGGCCGACACGGTGTGGCTCACCGGCGACGGCAGCTACGCGTTCATCCAGAAGCGCGTGACCGAAGGCATGCCCAAGCCGACGGCGCCGTATGTGGCGCCCATGATGCCGATGGGGGGCGCGCAGCTCACCCCCGAGCAGATCAAGTCGGTGTCGGCGTACGTCTACGCGATCAGCCACCAGGGCAAGTGACCGCGTAACACCATTGGTGGTACAATGCCCGCCGGCGCACTGCGCCGGCGGGCATTGTCTATGGAGGATTGTCCGTTGTCTATGCCGCGGTCACCCCTTGCACACCGGTGGCCCGAAGCGGCCGGGCGCTTCCGCGCCCGCTGCCTCCGCGGCCTGCGGCTGCCGCGGCCACGTGTTGTCTTCCACGTTCTTATCGGGGAACCGGCAGTGGGGATCGAGCACGATGCGGTCGATCTTCCGCGCCCCGAAGTCGAGCGTCGCCCTGAACGTCCGGCTGCCGCTGAACCACACGTCCACCGGATAGGTGACGAGCGCGGTGGAGTCGTCCACCATCGTCGCGTTGGCCATGTGGCGAATGGCCGCTCCCTTGGACGCGAAGTGCACGGCGAGCACCACCGGCGATGGCATCTCGCCCGCCTGGTGCACGGTGACGATCGTGCGCGCGCCGGCGTGCGTGACGTTCTGGATGGAGCCGTCCACGCCGTCGGTGGTGAATAGCCAGTAGTACCAGAACCAATTCAGGTTCCGGTGCAGGGCGTTGTTCATGAAGAACATGTAATCCCACGGCGACGGGTGCTTGAACCGCCAGGCGTGCGCGTACTCGCTCATCGCGCGCCAGACCGCGCTGTCGCCCACGACGCCGCCCAGCATCGACAGCATCATCGGCGCCTTGCTGTAGGCCTGGAACTGGTACATCGGGCCGCCGTAGTTGGCGTCCCACATCATCGGCCCTTCACGCTCGTTGCCGCTCGTGCGGCCGTAGCTCTGGCCGCGTCCGTCGAGGTCGGGCACCTTGCCGGCGCGATCGGCCGCCGAGAGGATGTTCATGTACTGGTTGAATCCCTCGTCCATGAACGGATACCAGGTCTCGTTGGTGCCCAGCGTCATCGGCCACCATTCATGCCCGGTTTCGTGGTCCGACGCTCCGACGCTCGACATGATGAACATCGGATATTCCATGCCCAGCTCCGGCCCGTCCACCATCGTGATCGTGGGGAACGCATACGGCAGCCACAGCCTGGAGTAGAACTGCAGCGCGTGGCGCACGGTGGGGCCGGCGTCGGCGTACTGTGTGGCGTGGCCGGGCAGGTACATGACGTTGATCGGCACCGGCGCCGCCTTGCCCGGAATGACGGCGCGCGTGGCGTCCCACACGAACTGATCCGACGTGGCCCAGGCCACGTCGCCCGCGGTGTCGGCCACGAAGTGCCAGGTCAGCCGGTCGCCGGCCGCGGTCGCCTTGCCGGGTCCGAAGTCGCCGGGCCCGACGATGCGCGTGGTCGAGTCGGATCCGAGCGCCGCCGCCAGCCGTTCGCGCTCGGCCGCGGTCAGCACGTCCTGGGGATTCTGCAGGATGCCCGTGGCGCCCACCACCCATCCCGCCGGGAGGTCGAGCCGCACGTCGAAGTGACCGAAATTATTATAAAATTCTGATGGCCCGAGGTACGGCTCGGTGTCCCAGCCGCCCTGGCGGAGATCGTCGAACACGGCCACCCGCGGATACCACTGGCCCACCTGGTACAGGGAATCGCCCCACGCGCCCATGCGGATGCCGCGGGTGGGCGCCGCCACCTTGGGCACGGTGAAGTGCCAGTCGGCGTCGAGCGTCACGCTGCCGTGCGCCGGCACGGGGTCGGGCAGCGTGATCGTGGCCGAGGTCTGCGACATGTCGAACGCGCTGAGCGTCACCGGGGGCGGCGCCGCGCCGCGGCCGCCGCGGCCGAACCGGCGGGGCGCCGCGCCGGGATTCAACGCTACGCTCCGGCCGTCCACGCTGAGCCCGGTCACCTGCATGCCGTCGGTGATGTCGGTGACCACCTCGGCGCGCGGCACGTTGGCCGCGAACAGATTCTGGTCCAGGCGCAGCACGATCTCGCGCATCTCGTTGGGGCCGTTGTTCTGCACCACCACGTGCTCGTGGCCGGTGAGCAGGCCGGTGGACGGATCGAATCGCGCGGTGATCGCGTAGTCGGTCCACAGCTGCCAGTAGTTGGGGCCGGGGCGGCCCGTCGAGTCGCGGGTGCCTGCGGCGAAGGCGCGCTGGATCATGTCGGTCATCGGCACGTCGTGCTGGATGGCACGCGCCGGGTACTTCGCGGCGCCCTGCGCCGCGGACGGGACGGGCAGCGCGGCGAGCGCGCCGAACGCCGTGAGTGCGAACAGAAGACGACAACGCATCGGAACTCCGGTCTGGGGGTCCATCGCCGCCCGGCGGCCGCAGGCCATGACACGGGGCCGAGGGTCGCCGCTGGGGGCATCCCAGAAATACCGTGCGGTACACCATATTGAAAGGGACGCCGACCCCGAGGAACACGCCGTGAAACCCCCTGCGCGACACGTCGAACGCCATCGCACCGAACGCATCGGCTGGCTGCGCGCCGCCGTGCTCGGCGCCAACGACGGCATCGTCTCCACGGCCAGTCTGCTGGTGGGCGTGGCCGCGGCCGACTCCGGGCGCGCCCAGATCCTGCTAGCCGGCGTGGCGGGGCTCATGGCGGGCGCCATGTCGATGGCGGCGGGGGAATACGTGTCCGTGAAATCGCAGGCCGAGACCGAACAGGCGGACCTGGCGCGCGAGCGCGCGGAGCTGGCCGCCGATCCCAAGGCCGAACGCGAAGAGCTGGCGGCCATCTACGTGAAGCGCGGCTTGGATTCGGCGCTCGCGCATCAGGTGGCCGAACAGCTCATGGTAAAGGATGCGCTGGGCGCGCATGCGCGCGACGAGTTGGGGATCTCCGAAGTGGTCACGGCGCGCCCGATCCAGGCGGCGATGGCATCGGCGGCCACATTCGCCGTCGGAGCGGCGCTGCCGCTCATCACCAGCGCCGTCGTCCCCGCGGGGGTGCTGATTCCGTGGGTGATCGGCGCGTCGCTGGTGTTCCTGGCCGGGCTCGGCGCCCTGGCGGCTCAGACGGGCGGCGCCCCGGTGTTTGCGGGCGCGGCGCGCGTGACCTTCTGGGGCGCGCTGGCCATGGGACTCACGGCCGGCGTCGGCCGGCTCGTGGGAACGTCGGTGTAGCGCGCGGCTACGGTCGTCCCGCGGCGGCGATCGCCGGCCAGACGAGCGGATCCTCCGTGCCCAGCACCCACACCGAATAGCCGCGCAGGTGGTATTGGCGCACCAGCGCGAGTTTGGCGGCGAAGGCGCGGGCGTCCTCGATCCACAGGTAATTGAACAACCCGTGGTCGCTCCATACGGCGAACGGCGACTGCTGCGCCTCGTCCCAGGTGGCGTGCGCGCCGTGCGCGGTGAGCAGGCTCTCGGCGCGCGCGTACGGGATGTCGCGGCCCTCGGAGCGGGCGCCCGTCTTCTCGCTGTAGAACGGATACCACCAGTCGGAATACGAGGGGATGCCCAGGGAGATCTTGGCCGGGGGCACGCCCAGCGCGAGCAGGTGCTGGAGACACGCCTCCATCCACGCGAATCCCGCCACCGGGCCCGGCGTGGTCCCGCCCGTGTGCTCGGCGTAGGTCATGTACGAGATGAAGTCGAGCGTGTCGGCCAACGCCTTGTAGTCGTACACGCCGCGCCAGTTCTCGAACAGCCACTGCTCGTACGCGGTGGATCCGGGCGCGTCGCTGGCGCGCGGCACGACGGCGGCCGACAGCGTGCACCCGGCGTGATGCACCGAGTCCACGGCCTGGCGCACGAACGCCGTGAACGCGTCGCGGTCGGCGACGTTCACGTTCTCGAAATCGAACTGGATGCCGTCCAGATGCTCGTCGCGGCACAGGTCGGCCAGGCTGTGCAGGGCGCGCCGCCGCACGATGGGGACGGTGAGCACCCGGTGAACCAGGGCCTGGTCGAATCCGGGATTCACGACCAGCGGCACGAGCTTGACGTGCTTGTCGCGCGCCGTCTGCACGACGCGCGGATCGATGTGCCCGCGGATGCGGCCGTCGTGCTCGATCGCGAATACCTGCGGCGCGACGATGTCGATCTGATCGGCGTGGGCCACGAAGCTCTCGGTGCTCGCGTCGTGGCCCACGGAGTACCAGAGGGCCTCGGGACGCTGGGCGCCGGCGGCGCCGGCGGGGGCTGCGGGGGTGGTGGGCTGCAGGTCGTCGAGGATCGGATGCGCCAGTCCGGCCAGCGTGCGGCGTTCGGGGTGCATCAGGTCGAACACCACGACCTCGTTGCTGCCGCGGTGCAGCCAGGGGCCGGGCACGTACAGCGTCTGCTGCGGACCGATGTACCAGAAGCGGCCCAGCTGGTGTCCGTTCACCCAGACCGTGCCCTTGCCCCAGCCGCGCATGTCGAGAAAGGTGTCGCCGGGTTTGGCGACCTGGAACTCGCCGCGGTAGAACGCGGGGCCGGCCGGCGCGCCGTCGTGGAACGCGGGATTCGGCGTGGACGACATGGGGAGGGTGTACACGTCCCACCCGGTCAGCTCTTGGCCGGCGAGCGATACCGAATGCGTGATGCCCTGCTGCTCGGTGAGCAGCGGCCGGGCGAAGTTCACGCGTCCGGTGTTCTCCACCAGGAGGTCGAGCCGGGCGTGGGCGGGAAGCGCCAGGGCCATGCTGTCCTGGTCGAGCCGACGGTCCATGGTGCCGGCCAGGGCGCCGTTCACGTACACCTGCGCGTAGTCGCGCACGTCGCGCACCACCAACTCACCGGCGGTGGCGGGGCCGACGGTGGTGCGGTACAGGATGTAGCCGTACGATTGGCCGAACGTCTCCATGCTGCGGGGCCGCGCCACGTGCACCGGCGTGGGGAGCTGGCTCCAGAGCGACGCCGCCTGCGCGAGCGGGAACGGGGGCACGGCGATCGGCGGCGGGGTGTCCGGCACCGGCGGCGGCGTGATGCCGGTGTGCTTGGCGATCACGTCGCGGAAGGCGTAGTACTTGGGCGTGGGGCGCCCCGACTCGTCGAGCGCGGCGTCGTAGTCGTAGCTGGTGGTCTGCGGGTGATAGTGGCCGCCGTCGATGTTGGCGCCGTTCATGAACCCGAACGTCGTGCCGCCGTGGAACATGTAGAGGTTCACCGAGTAGCCGCGGCCGAGCATCCACGCCAACTCGCGTGTCTGCTGCGCGGCATCGGTGGTGTGGTGCGGGCGTCCCCACTGGTCGAACCAGCCGGCCCAGTACTCGCCCGTCATCAGCGGGCCGTCGGGGCGAAAGCTCTGCAGCCGCGCGAACGCGCTGTCCGCCTCGCCGGGGCCGAAGTTCACCACGGCGGGCAGCTGGGGGAGCGTCCCGTGCGGCAGCTGGTAGTCGCCGTCGGCGGTGTAGAGCAGCACGTCGTTGAATCCGGCGTGGCGGAGCGCGGCGAGCTGCCACTCCAGGTAGGCCGTGTCCTTGCCGAACGAGCCGTACTCGTTCTCCACCTGCACGGCGATGATCGGACCGCCGTGGCTGGCGAGCAGTGGCGTGACTTCCTTGCCCAGCCGGTCGAGCCAGCGCTGGGCGGGCCGGGTGAATTTGGGGTCGGTGCTGCGCAGCACGATGCCCGAGTCGGCGAACAGCCAGGCGGGATATCCGCCCAGGTCCCATTCGGCGCACACGTACGGGCCGGGGCGCAGGATCACGTGCAGCCCCACCTGCTGGGCGATGCGGAGGTACTCGGCGATGTCGTTCTGGCCGGAGAAGTCGTAGTGGCCGGGCGAGGGCTCGTGGAGATTCCAGAACACGTATGTCGTGATCGTGTTGAGGCCCATCGCGCGGGCCTTCTCCAGCCGGTCGCGCCAGTACGCGCGCGGCACGCGCGCGTAGTGCATGGAACCGGCGATGATCTGGAACGGCTTGCCGCGGAGCAGGAAGCGGCCTGAGTCGGCCACCAACGGTCCGGTCTGGGCGTGGGCCAGCCCGCCACAGGCGAACACGAGGATCAGGAGAAGTCGGCGCATGCGCCAATCTATCCCCCAACCGCGGCGGCCAGATAGGCGGCCGCCGCGGGCGCCGGCTTTCACCCGGCGCCGGCGCGCAGTAGAATCCGGGCGGCTCCCCGCCCACCGTCCCCTGCCCAGCGAGGCCCGCATGACCCTGGACGTGATCGCCTACGCTTACAAGTACAACGCCTGGGCCACGGACGGCCTGCTCAAATCCATGGAGCAGCTTACGCCCGAGCAGTATGCGGCGCCCGGATGCAGTGGGCACGGGTCCATCCGCGACACCTTCGCGCACTTCATGGCGTCGCAGCACGCGTGGGTGTCGTGGTACGAGGGAAAGATCACCGTGAGCGATGCGATCAAGCTGCGACTCCAGCCCGACGACGTGGCCACGGTGGCGCAGGCCCGCCAACGGTGGCTCCCGATCCTGGCCCAGACCGACGCCTTCATCGCCGGGCTCACCGACGACCGGATCCACCAGTTCCTCGAGTGGGGCATTCCCAACGGGCCGTCGGGCAAGTCCCGGATGTGGCAGATGCTGCTCCACACCGCCAACCACGGCACGCATACGCGGGCCCAGGTCGTGGCGGCCATCCGCCGCGCGGGCTACACTCCCGGCAACATCGAGATGCTCACGTACGTCATGACGCACCCCGACGACTGATCCACTCCCACCCAGGCTCCCATGGACCCGCGCGTCATCGCCCCATCATCGATCCTGCGCCTCAACACCACGCTCTACCGCAACTGCCTCCACGGCATGACGGCCGAGCAGGCGCAGGCACGCCCCGCCGATCACGCCAACAGCGCCGCGTTCGTGGCCCTGCATCTGGTGCAGTCGCGCTACTTCCTGCTCAAGCTGCTCGGCGCCGAGACGGCCAATCCGCTGCCCGCCGATCTCGCCGCGGCGCGCAGCATCGACGACGTGAAACAGTGGCCGGCGCACGCCGACCTCGAGGCCGCGTGGACCACGGCGTCACACGCCCTGCGCGACCGGCTGGCGGCGATGACCGCCGAGGAACTGGACGCCGCGGTGACGGTCCGCTTTCCGGCCCCGGAGCAGACGGTATTCGGCGCGCTCACGTTTCTCGTCCAGCACGACTCGTACCATCTGGGCCAGCTCTCGCTGCTCCGCAAGCAGGCGGGGCTGCCCGCCATGAGTTACGGCACGCCTTGATCCGCCCGGCTTCGCTTCGAACCCCTTTCCCCGGGACGTCATGCCGCCCATCACCCGTCGCGAATTTCTGGCCACCTCCGGCTCTTGCGCCGCGCACCTGGCCCTCGCCGCCGCCGTGGCCCCGCGCGCGCTGCGCGAGCTGTGGGCCCGCATGCCGGCCGGCCCCGTGGTCGCCACCGCGCCGTTCGCGCGCCTGGAACAGGTGGCCGAGGGGATCTGGGCGCTGGTCTCGACGCCGCTGAGCGGCGACTACACCACGGTCTCCAACGGCGGCATCATCGTGGGCCGGAACGCCGTGCTGGTGATCGAGGGGTTCAACACGCCCAAGGGTGCACAGTGGTTGGCCGGCCAGGCGCACGCGCTCACCGGCCGGTGGCCCACCCACGTGATCGTCACGCACTACCACTCGGACCACTCCAACGGCGTGGCCGGCTATTTCACCGACGGCCGCCACCCGGAGATCAGCGCCACGCAGATCACGCGCGACGAGGCCATCGCGCGCAACAAGCCGGCCGACGACGCGCGCACCGCCGCGCTCCGTGACGCCGTGCTGCTGTCGCCCACCGAGGGCGGCACGTTCGACCTTGGCGGCCGCGCCGTCCGCATCGTGCCGCAGCTCGGCCACACCGACAGCGACCTGGCGCTCGAGCTGGACGATCCGAACATCGTGTTCTGCGGCGATCTGTTCTGGAACGCGATGTTCCCCAACTACGTGGACGCCATTCCCAGCAAGCTGTCGGCGTCGGTGCGGGTGCTGCAGCGCGCCCGGGCGCGCACGTACGTTCCGGGGCACGGGGCCATCGGGACGCCGGCCGATCTCGACCGGTACGTCGCGATGATCGACGACGTGGAACGCGCCGCCCGGCGCGCCCACGCGCAGGGCATGAGCGCCCACGACGCCGCGGCCGCGTACACCCTTCCGCCGTCCACCGGCGAGTGGACGATGTTCAGCAAGAGCTTCATCGAGCGCGCATTCATCGCCTGGAATCGCGAGCTCACCGGCTGAACTGATCGTTCACGGGCTCGGCGTTCGGTCCCTCACCTGGCGGGGCCCAGGTTGGCGGCGGCGCCGTTCACGAGCGCCGCTTCCGCCTGGAGCGCGCCGGCGATGCGCGCGATCTGCGCATCCACGCTGCTCCACTCGTCCTGCTCGATGGCCTCGCGCACGCCCGGCATGGTCTTCACGCCGTAGCCCGTGTAGTAGCCGGGGGCGTAGAGCAGGTGCTTGTACCATGGACGGCGCGGCAGGCCCGCGTCGGACGTCAGCTCGCGCTCCGACTGGAGCAGGCGCTCGTTCACGCCGCGCAACGCGGCTTCGGCCGTGTCGGAGGTGTGGTCCCACTGCGCGTAGGCTCTCTCGAACCGTGCCGCCGCCGCCGTCAGCGTGTCCACGGCGTTGAGCAGCGGCGCGAAGTTGAATTGCGGCGGCGCCACTTCGGGCGCCGGCGCCAGCGTGGGGTTGCGCGGGTCGCTGGCCAGGGCGTAGTCGCCGGCCGCGATGGCGCGATCCTTGGCGGCGATCTCGCGCGCGCGCTGGTCGCGGAGTTGCTGCAACTCCGTGGTGTACCGGTGGACGGTGGCCGCGAGGTTGGTGTAGACAAAGGGCAGCACGTCGGCGTCGGCCAGCCGCATCACCCCCGTGCCCACCGCCTGCGACAGCGCGCGGCCATAGACGAACGACGTGTCGCTGAAGTGCGTGTACCAGTAGAAATCGTCGTAGATCGAGTGGTAGATGCCGCTCTGGTCCTCGCCGCCGAAGCCGACGTCGAGCGACGCGATGCCGAGGTGCTGCAGGAACGGCGTGTAGTCGGAGCCGGAGCCGAGCGCGCCGATGGGCAGGTCGGCGTCGGGGCGGGCCGTGGCGCTCTCGCCGGCGCCCCCTCGCCCGCCGTCCTCGGCCGCGCGCACGGCCTGCTCGGCCTTGTTGCGCTGCCAGAGGCTGACGTTGGCTTCGGGATCGGTGACGTCCTTCTCCACGCCGTTCACGAAGTCCTCGAGCGAATGCGATCCGGCGGCATGGAAGAACCCGCGCCCGTTCCCGTCGGTGTTGATGTATGCCACGGCGTGCTGCTGCAGTTCCGCGGCGTGCTCCTCGACCCATTCGGTGGAGCCGAGCAGGCCGGGCTCTTCACCGTCCCACGCGGCGTAGATGATCGTCCGCTTGGGGCGCCAGCCCTGCCGGTACAGCGTGCCGAGGGCGCGCGCCTCCTCCAGTTCGGCCACCTGTCCCGAGAGCGGATCGGCGGCGCCGTTCACCCACGCGTCGTGGTGGTTGCCGCGGATGATCCACTGGTCGGCCTCGGTGGTGCCCGGCAGCTTGGCGATGACGTCGTGGATGGGCTTGATGTCCCAGTTGGACTTCACCACCAAGTGCACGCGCGCCGGGCCCGCGCCCAGCCGGTAGGTGATTGGCAGTCCGCCGCGCCACGACTTCGGCGCCACCGGCCCGCCCATGGCTTCGAGCAGCGGCTGCGCGTCGCCGTACGAGATGGGCTGCACGGGGATCTTGGACAGGACCGTGGACTCGCTGATTGGCAGCCGCTTGGCGTCCTTGGTGGCGCCCCAGCCGGGCGTGAGCGGATCACCGGTGTACGTGGGCATGTCCTCGACGCTGCCGCGCTGCACGCCCTGCGAGGGCCGCATCGGGCCGTTGGGGAACACCGCGCCGCCGGCGTAGCCGTCGTCCCCCGGATCGGAATAGATGAGGCATCCGATGGCGCCGTGCTCGGCGGCCACCTTGGGCTTGATGCCGCGCCACGACCCGCCGTACTTGGCGATCACGATCGCGCCCTTCACCGAGATGCCGTGCCGCGCCAGTTCGTCGTAGTCCGCAGGCACGCCGTAGTTGACGAACACCAGCGGACCGGTCACGTCGCCGTCGGCGGAGTAGGCGTTGTACGTGGGAAGCTGCTCGGACTTCTGCCCCGACGTGGGATCCACGGCGACGGTCGGCTCCTCGAGCTTGGCCGTGTAGTGCGTGGGCGCCACGAGCTCCACCAGCCGCTGCTTGGGCGTGGGGAACAGGACGTAGAACGTCTCGATGTGGGCGTCCCACCCCCACGACTTGTACTGGGCCAGGATCCACTCCGCGTTGGTCGAGTCGTACGCCGACCCCACGTGATGGGGGCGCGCCGAGAGGAGCTTCATGGCGGCGCGCATGCGGGCCGGATCGGGAATCGCGTCGAACTTTGCTTCCCAATCGCGTTCCACGCGCGACGAGGCGCCGGTGAATCCACGCAGCGGCTGCGGGTCGGGAGCGGTGCGCGTCGGAACCAGCGCGAGCCCGCCGAGTGCGACGAGGAGCGAGGGCGTGAGTCGGAACATCATGGCAGGGTGGGTTGAAGCGGAGGGTGGCGGCCGGGAAGGGCCTGGGCCAAATTGGGGCGTGGCGCGGGCGAGCGCCAGACGCGCCCCCCTCGCTCGATGGCGCGGCACCGCACCCCGTTCCCCGGAGCGCTGATGGAGCCCCCCACCACGCGGCACAGCGCGCCCACGGCGGCGCGGCCCGACAGCGCGGGCGTGCGGTTTCCACCCCCGCTCATCTTCCTGCTCGCGTTCGCCGCCGGGTGGGGCCTCCAGCGGCTGCGCCCGATGACGCTGCTGCCGCGCGACGAAGCGCGTGTTGCCGCGCTCGTGCTCGTCGTGGCGTGGGTGGGGCTCACGGCGTGGACGCTGACCTGCTTTCGCCGCCACCATACGAGCGTCGTGCCCGTGAAGCCCACCACGGCGCTGATCGTCAAGGGGCCCTTCCGGATCACGCGCAATCCGCTGTATCTGGGAATGCTCATGCTCTATGCCGGCGTGGCGCTCTGGTTCGACGCGCTCTGGCCGTTCGTCCTGCTGTTGCCGCTCGTGCTCGTGATCCAGCAGTACGCGATCCGGCGCGAGGAGCGTTACCTGGCGCGCACGTTCGGCGACGCGTACCGCGCCTACACGGGGCGCGTGCGCCGCTGGATCTGAACCTTCTCTCTCCCTCCCCCATGCTCGCCCATCGTCGTTTCCTGGTGCCCGCCCTCCTCGCTCTGGCCGCGGCGCCGGCCCTCGCCCAGCAGCGCCCCGACCCCGCCGACGTCCGCGACTTCGTGATCCGGAATTTCAAGACGGAGAGCGGCGTCGTGCTGCCCGCGGCGCGCATCGTGTACGGCACCTACGGCCATCTGGACGCCGCGCGCGACAACGCCGTGCTGCTGCCTTCGTATTACATGGGGGACCACCGCGGCTACGAGTGGCTCATCGGGCAGGGACGGGCGCTCGACACCACGCGGCTCTTCCTCGTGGTCACCGAACTGTTCGGCAACGGCCACTCGTCGTCGCCAAGTAATACGCCCGAGCCGTACCACGGGCCGCGCTTTCCGGTCACGACCATCCGCGACAATGTCGAGGCCGTGCACCGGCTGCTCACCGAAGAGTTGAAGATCACGCACGTGCGCGCCGTGATCGGGTTCTCGATGGGGGCGCAGCAGGCGTTCCAGTGGGCGGTGAGCTACCCCGACTTCGCCGACCGCGTGGTGGCCACCTCGGGCACCGCCAAGACGTACGGGCACGGCATCGTGCGCCTCGAAGGGCAGATCGCCGCGATTACCGCCGACCAGACGTTCCACGGCGGCGACTATACCACCGAGCCCGAGAAGGGGCTCGAGGCGTTCGGCCTGGTGTGGGCGGGCTGGCTCTACTCGCAGGAGTGGTGGCGCCGCGAACTGTGGCGCACCAACTCGCCTCCGGGCACCACGTTCGCGCAGGTGCTGGAGAACTTCCGCACGCACTTCCTGCCGGGCGCCGACGCCAACGACGTGATCCTGCAGGCGCGCACGTGGGAACGGCACGACGTGGGCAACACGCCGGGTTTCGGCGGCAGCGTCGAGGCCGCGCTGCGCTCGATCAAGGTGCCGTTCCTGTACATGCCGTCGGCCACCGACCTCTATTTTCCCGTCGGCGACGCGCGCTACGAAGCGCAGTTCATGCGCACGGTGTCGTTGGTGCCCATCCCGTCGCTCTGGGGCCACCCCGCGGGCGCCGGCGCGAGTCCGGCCGACCTGAAGTTCCTCAACGACAAGATCGGGCGGTTCCTGGCCGGCGAGACGGTCACCGCCGGGCCCGAGCGGTAGCGCGGCGGCCGGCCTGATGGCCCCCCGCGCCGACGCGCCGTCCACCGCAACGCGGAACGCCAAGCTCGCGCTCCTCGGCGCCCTCGCGCTGTACGGGTTGGTCTGCCTGCGCGATCCGGGCGGCGGGCATCTGCTCGACGGCGTGGACCTCGCCATCCACGAGACGGGCCACCTCGTGTTCGGCCCGTTCGGCGAGGTGATCCAGTTTGCCGGCGGCACGCTGTTCCAGCTGATCGTCCCGTCGGCGTTCCTGGTGTACTTCCTGCGCTTCGCTCCAGCGCGCGATCCGTTCGGCGCTTCGGTGGTGCTCTGGTGGATCGCGCAGAACCTGTGGAACATCGCCGTGTACGTGGGCGACGCCCGCGCGCAGGCGTTGCCCCTGGTGGGAGGGGGCGAGCACGACTGGGCCTACCTGCTCGGCCGCGCCGGCCTGCTCCGCCACGACACCGCGCTCGCAACCGACGTCCACGTGCTGGGCGTGGCGCTGTACGTCGCGGCGCTCGTGTGGGGCTACCGCTCGGCCATGCGCCCGCCGGCGCCGGTGGACGAAGCGGCCGGCGCGCGGTAAGCTCTCCGCATGCTGACTACCAGAACGCTCCGCCTCGCCCGCGCCGCGCGCTCGCTCGCCGCCGCGGTGCCTCTCGTCCTCGCGGCCGGCGCGGTGCCGGCCGCCGCCCAGCGCCCCACGCTCTCGCCCAACGTGATGCAGTTCGTGAGCGTCGACACCAGCGTCGTCGCGCTCACGCACGTGCGGGTCATCGACGGCACGGGCGCGCCGGTGCGCGAGAATCAGACCGTGATCATCCGCGAGGGCAACATCGCCGCCGTCGGCGACGCCGGCTCCGTGGCCGTGCCCGACGGCGCCCAGGTGCTCGATCTCACCGGAAAGACCGTGATCCCGGGCCTCGTGATGATGCACGAACACCTGTTCTATCCCACCGGCCCGGGCGTGTACGGCAACGAGTACGTGAGCTTCTCGCGGCTCTACCTGGCCGGCGGCGTCACGTCCATGCGCACCACGGGCAACGTGGGCGGCTATGGCGATCTCAACTGGGCCGCCTCGATCAAGGCGGGCGAGCAGCCCGGGCCGTGGATCGACGCCACGGCGCCCTATCTGCAGGGCCCGGGCTCTGGCTTCACGCAGATGTACGCCCTCAAGAACGCCGCCGACGCGCGCCGGTACGTGGACTTCTGGGCCGACGCCGGCGCCACGTCGTTCAAGGCGTACATGAACATCACGCGCGCCGAGCTGAAGGCGGCCGTGGCCGAGGTGCACAAGCGCGGGCTCAAGATCACGGGCCACCTCTGCTCGGTGACGTATCGCGAGGCCGCGGCGCTGGGCATCGACGATCTGGAGCACGGGTTCTTCGTCTCCACCGACTTCGTGCACGACAAGCAGCCGGATCTCTGCCCGGGCCAGGCCAAGGGCATGGCGGCGCTCGCCGCCGTCGATCCGAACGGCGCCCCATTCAAGGCGCTCGTGGCGGACCTCGTGAAGCACCACGTGGCGATGACGTCCACGCTCACCGTGTTCGAGACGTTCACGCCCGGCCAGCCGATGCCGCCCGGGCTCGACGTGCTCGATCCGATTCTCCAGGCGCAGTTCGCGCAGCGGTACGCCGCCACGCAGAAGAACACGAATTCCATCTACCCGGGTCTGTTCGCCAAGGATCGGGCCATGGAACTGGCGTTCGCCCGGGCCGGCGGACTGCTCATCGCCGGCACCGATCCCACGGGCGGCGGCGGCGTGGTTCCGGGCTACTCCGACCAGCGCCAGGTGGAGCTGCTCGTGGGCAGCGGCTTCACCCCGCTCGAGGCGATCAGGATCTGCACGCTGAACGGCGCGACGTATCTGGGCCGCGCCAACCGCATCGGGTCCATCGCCGCCGGCAAGCAGGCCGACCTCGTCGTCATCGACGGCAACCCGGCGGCGAACATCGACGACATCGCCAAGGTGCAGCTCGTGTTCAAGCAGGGCGTGGGGTACGACCCGGCCAAGCTCATCGCATCGGTGAAGGGCAGGGCAGGACTCTACTAGAGACTCGGTAGGACGGCAGGGGGGTAGGACGGTAGGGGGGCGGACGGATAACTGCGTCACGCAGTCAACCGTCCTACCCCCTACCCCCCTACCGTCCTACAAGTTGTTCTCACCTGGATCCAACCCCATGAACCTCGACTGGCCCAGCCCCGACGACCAACTCGGCGCCGTCTACGCCAGCTACGCCCCGGTCTACGACACGCTGTTCGAGGATTCGCTCGCCGATGCGGCGTTCTACCTCCGGGCCGCCGCCGACCGGCTGTCGCCGGGCGACACGATTCTCGAACTCGGCGTGGGCACCGGGCGCCTCACCGAACAGTTCCTCGCCGCCGGCTATCGCGTGGTGGGCGTGGATGCCAGCGCCGACATGCTGGAGCGCGCCCGGGTCCGGCTGGCCCCGTACGGCGACCGCTGCCGCCTCGTGCACGGCGACATGCGCACCATGCAGCTGGCCGATCGACATCGCATGGTCGTGGCGCCGTTCGGCACCGTGGCCCACCTGCTCACCGACGCCGACCGGTCGCGCACCTTTCGCGCGGTCCACGAACACCTCGCGCCGGGCGGGGTGTTCATCTTCGACGACCTGCCGGGCTGGCTGGCCGGCCCGGCGGCGGGCACGACGCTCGACGTCCGTACCGTGAGCCGCGATCCGTCCACCGGCCAGCGCGTTCGCCTGCAGACCAACCTCTTCGATGCGTCGGATGCGCCGGTGAGCGTGCGCTACGACTTCATCGACTGGCTGGAGCCCGACGATCGCGTGGCGCGACGCGTCGTGGTGCGCGTGGTCTTCCGCAACATCCCGCTCGACGACGAACTCGCGCTCCTCGCCGGCGCGGGGTTCACGCGCATCGACGTGCACGGCGACTTCGCGGGCACGCCGCTCGACCGCCTGCGGCCCACGGCCAACGCGCGGCTCGTCGTGCACTGCTTCCGCACCGGTGGCTGAACGGCCGCCGCGCCGCGTGGCGCGCCTGCTGGGCGGCGGGCGCCGGGCGCTGGCGTTCATCGTTCCGCTGGCGCTCCTCGAGGCGGCGCTCGACGGCGCGCTCACGCTCAGCTACCGGTTCCTGATCGACCGGGCCATCGTTCCCGCCAACCGGCAGGCGCTGGTGACGATTCTCGCGGCGCTGGCCGTCACCGTGGCCGGCGCCGCGTCGCTCGCGCTCTGGCGGGATCGCCTGTACGTGCGCTGGGTGGCGCGGGCCGTGAGCACGGTGCGCCGCGCGATCTTCGACCACGCGCAGCGGCTGCCCATCTCGTATTACACGTCGCACGCGCCCAGCGACGTGCTGGGCCGCCTGTCGTCCGACGTCGCCTGGCTCGAAGCGTGGCTCATCGGCGCCGTGAACACGCTGCTCCTCCCCGGGCTGAGCGTGCTCGTGGGCATGGCGCTGCTGGTCTATCTCCTGCCCTGGCAGCTGGCGCTGGCGGCGATCCTCGTCTGGCCGCTGGCGCTGATCGGCCCGCGCCTCATCGCGCCGCGCGCCGGCGCCGCCGCCTACGAGCAGAAGGCGCGCGACACGGCGCTGCTGGCGGTGGCCGAGGAGACGCTCGCGGCCCACCGCGTGGTGAAGGTGTACGACCTGCACGCCGCGGCCGGCGCGCGGTTCGGCCGCGCGCTGGAGGCGCTCTCCGGCACGATCGTGCGCGCCGGCACGCTCGCCACGCTCGTCGAGCGCACCACCGTCATCAGCATCTACGTCGTGCAGGTGGGCGCGATCGCCGTGGCCGGGTTCCTCGCCTATGGCCGCCAGATCAGCCTCGGGTCGTTCATCGCGTTCATCACGGTCTTCTGGAGCCTCGGCTGGTCCATCGTCGTGCTGGCGCGTTCGGCGCCGAGCCTCGTGGCGGCGGCGTCGTCCATGCGGCGCATCGACGAGTTGCTCGCCGAGCCCGAAGACGCGGCCGATCAGGCCGGCGGGCGCGAGGCCGCGCCGCTGCGCGACGCCATCGCGTTCGAGGACGTGACGTTCGCCTACGCGGGCCGGCCGCCGGTGCTCCACGGCGCGTCGCTGCGCATCCCGCGGGGAGAGTTCGTGGCGATCGTGGGCGCCAGCGGCTCCGGCAAGAGTTCGGTGCTCAACCTGCTCGCGCGGTTCTACGAGCCGTTGGGCGGGCGAGTCACGCTGGACGGCGTGGACGCGCGGGAGTTCACCGCCCGCAGCCTGCGCGCCCAGATGGGATTCGTGCTCCAGGACAGCGTGCTGTTCAAGGCGACGGTGCGCGAGAACATCCGCCTCGGCCGGCCCGACGCGACCGACGCGGAGGTGGAGGCCGCGGCCCGCGCCGCCGAGATGCACGACGCCATCGCCGCGCTGCCGGATGGATACGACACGGTGATCAGCGGCGCGTCGCTGTCGGGCGGGCAGCGCCAGCGCCTGGCAATCGCCCGCGCGCTGGTGCGCGATCCGGCCATTCTCGTGCTCGACGAGGCCACCGCGGCGCTCGATCCGGTGACCGAGTCGGCGGTGAACGCCACCCTGCTGCGGGCCGGCCGGGGGCGCACCACGGTGGCCGTGACGCACCGGCTCGGCTCCGTCACCCACGCCGACACGATTCTCGTGCTGCGGGACGGGCGCGTGGCGGAGCGCGGGACGCACGAGCAGCTGCTCGCGCGCGAGGGGACGTACGCCGAGATGTGGCGGCGGCAGCAGGGCATCACCGTGAGCGGCGACGGCGCCAGCGCCGCGGTGGGGGCGCAGCGGCTCAGGGAGAGTCCGATGCTGCGCCCGCTCGCCGATCAGCTCGGCACCCTGGCCACGCGGTTCGTGGCCCAGCGTGCGCCAGCGGGGCAGGTGGTGGTGCGTCAGGGCGATGCCGGCGACAGGTTCTACCTCATCGTGCGCGGCCAGGCGCAGGTGAGTCGCGTGGAGCCGGGCGGCGAGACGGTGGAACTCGGGCGCCTGGGCGAGGGCGATGAATTCGGCGAGATGGCCCTGCTCCGCGACGCCCCGCGCAATGCGACGGTCACCGCCCGCACCGACTGCCTCTTCCTCACGCTCTCACGGCCGGACTTCCTGGCCCTGCTCGACAGCCAGCCGGAGGCGCGGGCGCACGTGGAAGCGGTAGCGAGACAACGACAGTAGGACGGTAGGGGTGTAGGGGCGTAGGACGGATGACTGCGTCACGCAGTCTACCGTCCTACCCCCCTACCGTCCTACCACCCTACCAGTAGTTCAGTACGCGATGCGCTCCAACTTCGCCGTCTGCATGATCACCGCCGCGATCTCCTCGATCGACTTGGTCGTCGAATCGAACCACCGGATGCCGTGGCGTCGCATGAGGTGCTGCGCCGCCTCCACCTCGTAACGGCAGTTGTCCAGTGCGGCGTACGTGCTGTCGGGACGCCGCGCCTCGCGGATCTTGGCCAGCCGGTCGGGGCTGATGGAGAGTCCGAACAGCTTGCCGCGGTGCCGCTCCAGATCGTCGGGCAGCTTGTTGCGCTCGAAATCCTCGGGGATCAGCGGATAGTTGGCTGCCCTTACGCTGAACTGGAGCGCCAGATACAGGCTCGTGGGCGTCTTCCCGCTCCGCGATACCCCCACCAGGATGATGTCCGCCTGCTCCAGATCGGCGCTCGATACCCCGTCGTCGTGCGCCAGGGCAAAGTTCACCGCCTCGATGCGGGCCGTGTAGTCGCTACTGGTAGCCACCTTGCGGGACTTGCCGATGGCATGCGACGACCGAACGCTGAATTCCGACTCGAGCGGCGCGATGAACGTTTCGAAGAAGTCGAGCACCAGCGCATCCGCCTCGCGGAGGGCGCTCGCCACGTCGGGGTTCACCAGCGTCGAGATCACCACCGGCCGCGCGCCGCCGGCGTCCCGCGCCTCCCGGATCCGGACCACGCAATCCCGAGCTTTTTCTACGGAATCCACGAACGGGATGCGCACCTGCCGGAACGCGATCCCCTCGAACTGGGAAAGCAGGCTGTGGCCCAGCGACTCGGCGGTGATGCCGGTGCCGTCCGAGATGAAGAAGACAGTCCTGGTGGCGGTCATGCGTTCGGGGCCCGTGAGGAATGCGTTAGAATAGTTGGAGCGCTTGGGCAATACAAATCTCCGTCATGAAAGGCCGGGCCAGATGACCGCACCGACTCCATACGTGATCCCGTTCGACCAGCTCCGCATGACCGATGTGGACAAGGTGGGCGGCAAGAACGCATCGCTCGGCGAGATGATCAGCCAGTTGGCGGCAATGGGAGTGCGCGTGCCCGGCGGCTTCGCCACGACCGCCGCCGCCTTCCGCGATTTTCTGGCGCATCAGGGGCTGGCCGGCCGCATCGAGAAGGCGCTGAACGCGCTCGACGTGGACGACGTGGTCACGCTCGCCAGGACCGGCGCCCAGATCCGTCGTTGGGTCATGGACACGCCCATCCCGCCGGCGCTCGAAGCGCAGCTCAAGGCCCGCTACGACGAGCTCGCCGCCGGCGCCGGCGGCGACGTCACGTTCGCCGTGCGGTCCTCGGCTACCGCCGAAGACCTTCCCGACGCCTCGTTCGCCGGCCAGCAGGAGAGCTTCCTCAACATCCACGGGTACGAGAACATCCTCGCCGCGCTCCACGAGGTGTTCGCGTCGCTGTACAACGATCGCGCCATCGCCTACCGCGTGCACAAGGGATTCGCGCACGCCGACGTGGCGCTGTCGGCGGGCGTGCAGCGCATGGTGCGGTCGGACGAGGGCGCGTCGGGCGTGATGTTCACGCTCGACACCGAGTCGGGCTTTCCCGACGTCGTGTTCATCACGTCGAGCTACGGACTGGGCGAGACGGTGGTGCAGGGCGCCGTGAACCCCGACGAATTCTACGTCCACAAGCCGACGCTCGCGCTCGGCAAGCCGTCGGTGGTGCGCCGCGGCCTCGGCTCCAAGCTCATCAAGATGGTGTTCACGGGCAGCAAGGAGGCCGGCAAGAGCACGGTCACCGTGGACGTGCCGGAGGCCGACCGCCATCGCTTCTCGCTCAGCGACGCCGACGTGCTCGAACTGGCGCGGTTTGCCGTGATCATCGAGAAGCACTACGGCCGCCCCATGGACATCGAATGGGGCAAGGACGGGCTGGACGGCAAGCTGTACATCCTGCAGGCGCGTCCCGAGACCGTGAAGTCGCACGCCGGCCGGTCCACGGAGAAGTTCCGGCTCAAGCAGCACGGCAAGGTGCTGGCCAGCGGGCGGGCCATCGGCCAGAAGATCGGCGTCGGGGCCGTGCGCCTGGTGAAGAACGCCAGCCAGATGGACCGCGTGAAGGACGGCGACGTCCTCGTGACCGACATGACCGATCCCAACTGGGAGCCGGTGATGAAGCGCGCCGCGGCGATCGTCACCAATCGCGGCGGGCGCACCTGCCACGCCGCCATCGTGGCGCGCGAGTTGGGCATCCCGGCCATCGTCGGCTGCGGCGACGCCACCGCCACGCTCGCCGAGGACGAGCACGTCACCGTGAGCTGCGCCGAGGGCGACACCGGATACGTCTATCGCGGCGCGCTCGACTTCGAGGTCACGCGGAGCGACGTGGCGGAACTGCCGCACCTGCCGGCCAAGATCATGATGAACGTGGGCAATCCCGAACTGGCGTTCGAATTCGCGCAGATTCCCAATGGCGGCGTGGGGCTGGCGCGGCTGGAGTTCGTGATCAACAACGTGATCGGCATCCACCCCAAGGCCATCCTCGACGTGGACCGCGCGCGCGCCAGCCTGCGCGAGGAGATCCTCCGGCGCTCCCGGGGCTACGCCAGCCCCGAGGCGTTCTTCGTGGACAAGCTGGTCGAGGGCGTGGCCACCATCGGCGCCGCGTTCTATCCCAAGCCGGTGATCGTGCGGCTGTCGGACTTCAAGTCCAACGAGTACCGCAAGCTGTTGGGCGGCGAGCTGTACGAGCCCGAGGAGGAGAATCCCATGCTCGGCTTTCGCGGCGCGTCGCGCTACGTGGCCGAGAGTTTCCGGGACTGCTTCGCGCTGGAGTGCCGCGCCATGAAGCGCGTGCGCGACGAGCTGGGGCTCACGAACGTGGAGATCATGATCCCGTTCGTGCGCACGGTGAGCGAGGCCAAGCGGGTGGTGGAGCTGCTGGCCGAGCACGGGCTCACGCGCGGCGAGAACGGGCTGCGCCTGATCATGATGTGCGAGATCCCGTCCAATGCGCTCCTCGCCGAGCAGTTCCTGGCGTACTTCGACGGATTCTCCATCGGGTCCAACGATCTCACCCAACTCACGCTGGGGCTCGATCGCGATTCGGGGCTCGTGGCGCAGGGGTTCGACGAGCGCGATCCGGCGGTGAAGATGCTGTTGTCGATGGCGATCTCCACGTGCAATCGCCTCGGCAAATACATCGGCATCTGCGGCCAGGGGCCCTCGGACCACGCCGATTTCGCCAAGTGGCTGATGGACGAGGGGATTCAGACCATCTCGCTGAATCCGGATACGGTGGTGGAGACGTGGATGCGGCTGGGGGGAACGTAGGACGGTAGGACGGTAGGGCGGGGCCGCCCCCCCCGCCCTTGTGCGGGCCGGCCCTGCGGCGCAGCATTCCGCATGACGCATGAAGGCGCCGCCGCGACGTTCACCCTCGACGCATCCGGCGTCGTGACGGGGTGGAGCCCGGCCGCTGAGCGACTGTTCGGGCGCCCTGCCGGATCGGTCGTCGGCCGGCCGTGGGCGGGGCTGCACCTGCCGGACGACGGGCGGCTCGAGGACGCGCCGCCGATCATGGCCCGGGCCGTGGCCGACGGCCAGGCGCGCGAGAATCGGTCGTGGGCGCGCGCTGACGGGTCCCGCTTCGACGCACCCCTGGCGCTGTCGTGCCTGTACGATGCGCGGCACCGACCGGCGGGCTTCGCCGCCACCATCGGGGATCCCTCGGACGCCGCGCTCGCCGAGGCGCTGGCGCGCAGCGAATCGCACCTGAACACGGCGTCCGCGATCGCGCGGATGGGCAGTTGGGAATACGATTCGCGCACCGGCGAGCGCTGGTGGTCGCCGGAGCTGTTCCGGATCCTGGAAATCGATCCGAGCGGCCCGATCCCGGCGTTCGAGCACACGCTGCGGCGCATGCACGAGGACGATCGCGATCGCGTGGGCCGGATCTTCCGCGAAGCGAGCGACAACCCCCGACCCGTCGTCGTGGAATATCGCATCGTGTTGCGCGACGGCACGGTGCGTTGGATCGAGGCGCGCAGCGAGTCCCTGGTTCCCACCGAGAGCCACCCGCGTCTCGCCGGTACCGTGCAGGACATCACGGCGCGGAAGGCCATCGAGCGGGAGCTGCGCCGCACGAACCGGGCGCAGCGCACGATCAGCGAGTGCAACCAGGCGATGATCCGCGCCGCCGATGAGGCGGCGCTGCTCGACAGCATCTGCGAGATCGTGGTCTCCGTAGGCGGCTACATACTGGCGTGGGTGGGCATCGCCGAGCACGATGAGGCGAGGACGGTGCGCCCGGTGGCGAGGGCCGGTCCGGCCATCGCCTACCTCGAGGGGATCATGGTGCGCTGGGACGACAGCGACCGTGGCCGCGGTCCGATTGGCCGGGCGGTGCGCTCGGGACGGCCGCAATCCAGCCACGACATCGCCGGTGATCCTGCCTTCGTGCCCTGGCGCGAGGCCGCCCAGCGCCACGGCATCGGATCGGCGCTGGCCCTGCCGATCATGGTCGACGGGGCGCCGCTGGGGGCGCTCACGGTGTACGCCGCCGACGCCGACGCGTTCGACGACGGCGAGATCGCGCTGCTCAAGGAGCTGGCCGAAGATCTCGAGTTCGGGATCGCAACGCTGCGCCAGCGGGCCGAGACGCGCCGCGTGGACGAGTCGCTGCGCGAGAGCGAGGCACGGTTCCGGCAGCTCGCCGAGAACATTCGCGAGGTGTTCTGGCTCGCCGATCCCGCGCACGATCAGATGGTGTACATCAGCCCGGGGTACGAAACGATCTGGGGACGCAGCTGCGAGAGTCTGTATGCCTCGTCCAAGGACTGGATCGACGCCATTCATCCCGACGACCGCGAGCGTGTGGTCCGGGCCACGTACGAGAAGCAGGTGGCGGGCACCTACGACGAGGAGTACCGCATCCTGCGGCCCGACGGGGCCACGCGCTGGATCCGGGACCGCGGGTTCCCGGTGCGCGATGCAGCCGGCACGGTGTTCCGCATTGCCGGAGTCGCCGAGGACGTCACCGAGCGCCGCCATCTCGAAGCCCAGCTTCAGCAAACGCAGAAGCTCGAGTCCATCGGCATCCTCGCCGGCGGCGTGGCCCACGACTTCAACAATCTGCTCACCGTGATCGGCGGCAACACCGAACTGCTGCTCGCGGCGCTCGAAACCGGCGATTCCCTCCGGCCGCTGGCCGCCGAGATCCAGCTCGCCGCGGTGCGTGCCGGATCGCTCACCCGGCAGCTGCTCGCGTTCAGCCGCCGCCAGGTCATCGCGCCCCAGGTGCTCGACGTCAACGGCATCGTCACCGAGGCGGAGCAGATGTTCCAGCGGCTGTTGGGGGAGGACATCGAGCTGAGCGTGGTGCTGGATCCGTCCGCCGGGCCCGTGCGCGTGGATCCGGGCCAGCTCTCGCAGGTGATCCTCAACCTCGCGGTCAACGCGCGCGATGCCATGCCCGAAGGAGGACGCCTGGCCATCACCACGCGCGCGCTTGCCGCGGACCCGGCCGTGGACGCCGCGCCCCCCCGCGTCCGCCTGTCCGTGTCGGACACCGGCACCGGGATGGCGGCCGACGTGAAGGGGCGCCTGTTCGAGCCCTTTTTCACGACCAAGGCCGCGGGCCGCGGCACCGGGCTGGGGTTGGCCGTGGTGCACGGCATCGTGGCGCAGAGCGGCGGAACGATCGATGTCGAGAGCGAGCCGGGCAAGGGCACGGTCTTCCACATCACGCTGCCGGTGGTGGAGCAGCCGGTCGCGGCCATGGGCGCCCCTGCGCCCCTGCGCGCCGAGCACGGCGCCGAGACGGTGCTCGTGGTGGAGGACGACGAGGGCGTGCGCCGCATGGCCACGCGCATTCTCGCCACGCGCGGCTATCGGGTGATCGAGGGCGCGAACGGGCCCGAGGCCCTGCGCGTGCTCGAGGAGTTGGGCGGCAAGGTGGATCTCATGATCACCGACGTCGTGATGCCGAACATGAGCGGCCGCGAACTCGCCGAGCGGGTGCGCCAGCGGTGGCCCGGCATCCGGATCGTCTTCGCCTCCGGGTACTCCGACGACGCGATCATCCGCCACGGCGTGATGGAGGGCCGCGAGTCGCTGCTCCAGAAGCCGTACACGTCCGAGTCGCTGCTGCGGAAGGTGCGCGAGGCGCTGGAATAGGAGCAGGTAGGACGGTAGGAGGGTAGGGGGGGAGGACGGTAGACTGCGTAACGCAGTAGCCCCCCTACCCCCCTACCGCCCTACCGTCTTCCTCCCACCCGCCCGTATCGCTATACGTAAGGAATGTCCCGCGCATTCGTGAACGAAGACGCCAACGAGCCCGAGCCGCGCTACGTCCTGCCCCCGCGCGACGACCCGGGCTACGACGACGCGGCCGCGCAGGCGCTGCTCGACGGCGCCAACGTGGGCAACTCGTACGGCGCCGAGCAGGCCACGGGCTACGCGTGGGGCGAGGAGAAGCTCAAGCCCATCGTGACGCGCATCCGCGACCGGGCCGCGCGGGAGGGCGACGAGCGGATGGCGACGCTGGCGCAGCGCTTTCTCCGGCAGGGACCCACCCGCTAGCACCTCCGGACCGCCCGCTCGCGCGCCCATTGTCCGGTCGGGGGGGGCGCCCCCATACTCATCGGTCATGGAATCCCTCGCCTCGTACGTCTCCGCCATCCAGCAGCGACGCGTGGCGGCTCGACGGGGACCGCCCACGGGGCCGAGTCACGATCAGTTTCTCGGGTCGGCGCTGTTCGTGGACATCGCCGGGTTCAGCAGCCTCGCCGAACGCCTCGCGCAAGCAGGCGCCGAGGGCGCCGAGCGCCTCTCGGAGATCCTCAACGCGTACTTCGGCCAGCTCACCGATCTCGTCGTCGCGCATGGCGGCGACGTCCAACTGTTCGCGGGCGATGCGGCGCTGGCCCTCTGGCACGCCGACGACGCGCCGACGCTCGAGGCCGCCACCATCGCGGCCACGCAGTGCGCGCTCGCCATCCGCGACCGCCTGCATGATTTCGCGCCGGCGCCCGACGTCACGCTGGGCCTGCGCGCCGGCATCGGCGCCGGCGCCCTCGGCATCGTCGAACTCGGCGGCATCGACGACCAGTGGACGGCGATGCTCGTCGGCGATCCCATCCGCCAGGCGGGCGACGCGAGCGGCGTGGCCGAACCGGGTCACGTGGTCCTGTCCGCGGATGCGTCGCGATTCCTGACGGCTGCCGCACCGGGCGCCGCGCTTCCCGGCGGGTGGCGGCGCGTGGACGGCGTGCCCGGCGGCGGGCCTCCACGTGCGCTGCGGCTCCCCCACGTCTCGCCCGATCTGCTGCGCCCCTACGTGCCGCCGGTGGTGCGTGATCGCGTGGACGCCGGCCATGGCGCGTGGGGCGCCGAGTTCCGTCGCGTGTCGGTGGTGTTCATCAATCTGCTCGGGTTGCCCGACGATCCGGCCGCGGCGCCCGCGATGTTGCACCGGGCGGTGGAGACCACGCAACGCGAGATGCAGCGGCGCGCCGGCGCGGTGTACCAGGCGTTGATGGACGACAAGGGCCTGAGCATCATCGGCGCGTTCGGTCTCCCGCCCGGGGGCGCGGAGAATGCGGCGACCCGCGCCGTCGAATCGGCGGTCGTTCTCTCCCAGGAGTTGGCGGCGCTCGGCCTCACGCCCACGATCGGCGTCGCCACCGGCCGCACCTTCTGCGGCGCGTACGGGAGCGTGGCGCGACGCCAGTACACGATCGTCGGCACCACCATCAACCTGGCCGCGCGGCTGATGAAGGCGGCGGCCCACGGCGTGCTCGTGGACGACGCCACGCGCCAGGCGAGCGGCGGCCGCTTCGCGTTCGACACCCTCGACCCCATTCGCGTCAAGGGATTTGCGCAACCGGTGAGCGTCCATCGGCCACGCGGCCGGGCGAGCGTGCCGCTGCGCGCCGGCGGCCAGTTCATCGCCGGTCGCGCGACGGAGCGCGCCGCACTTGCCGCGCGCGTCGACGCGCTGGGGCGCGGGGACGGCGGCCTCGTCTGGATCGAGGGGGAGGCGGGGATCGGCAAGTCGTACCTCGTCGCCGATCTCGCCGACCGCGCGCGCGGCGCGGCCGTGCAGGTGGTGGCCGGCGCGGGCGACGCGGTGGAGCGCACCACCGCCTACTTCGCATGGCGCGATCTGCTCGCGCGCCTGGCGGGCCGCGGCACATCGCTGAAGGGCGCCGAACTGCGTGAGGCGTTGCTCGCGCCGCTCGCCGACCAGCCCGATCTGGCCGCGCGCGCCCCCGTCCTGAACGCCATCCTGCCGCTGCAGCTGCCGGAAACCCCGTTCACCGAGGCCATGCGCCACGAGGTGCGCGCCGACGCGATCAAGGATCTGGCCGTGGCCCTGGTCGCGTCGGTGGCCCGCGAGGCGCCGCTGGTGCTCATCCTCGACGACGTCCACTGGCTCGACTCGGCGTCGCTCGACCTGGCCGCGGCGGTGGCGGCCCGCGTGCCGCGACTGCTCGTCGTGCTCTCGAGCCGCCCGCTGGAGGAGCCCACCGCCACCGGCGTCCGGCGCCTCATGGACACAGCGAACGGCGTGCATCTGCCGCTCGGGCCCTTGGGCGAAGCCGAGCTGCCCGCGCTGCTCGCTCACTGCCTGCACGTTCCCGACGTCCCGCAGGAGCTCGTCGCGTTCATTCTCGGGCGCGCCGAGGGGCATCCGTTCTACAGCGAGGAACTCGCGCGCGCCCTCGCCGAAGCCGGCCTCGTCGCGATCGACGACGGCGTGTGCCGCCTGGCCGCCGGCGAGGCGGGGCTGCGCGGCGCCGAGTTCCCGGACACCGTGCACGGCGTGGTCTCGGCGCGCATCGACCGCCTGCCGCTCGACGAGCAGTTGATGCTCAAGTCAGCCAGTATCATCGGCCGCGTGTTCGAGCACGACGTGCTGCACGACGTGTACCCCGTGCCCACCGACCTCCCGCGCCTGCGCGGCGGGCTGGAGCACCTGGAGGACGTCGATCTCACGCGCGTCGAGTCCCCCGACCCGCATCTGGCGTATCTGTTCCGGCACGCCATCGTGCAGGACGTGGCGTACGGCGCCCTGCTGTTCGCGCAACGCCGGCAACTCCACCGCGCCGTGGCCGAGTGGTACGAGCGGCACCGCGCCCACGAACTGGCCGCGTTGGCTCCGCTGCTCGCGCACCACTGGGATCGCGCCGGCGAGCCGGCGCGCGCCATTCCGTATCTCGAGCGCGCGGCCGAGCAGGCGGTGCAGAGTTTTGCCAACCGCGAAGCGCGCAGCTTCCTGGAGCGGGCCAAGGAGCTGGCCGCGGCCAACGACGTACCCCTCGACGCGCAACGCCGGGCGCAGTGGGAATTCTGGCTCGGCGAAGCCGCCATCCATCTGTCGGAGTACAACGTGGCCGGCACGCACCTGCGCACGGCGCTCGCCCTGCTCGGCTACCCGCTGTCGTCGGGAACGGTGGGCATGACGGCCGGCATATGGCGCGAGTTGGCCGCGCAGATCCTGCACCGCCTCCGGCCGGCGCGGTTCGTCGGCGCCGCGCCGCCCGCCGAGCGCGCCGCGCTCGCCACGGCGGCGCTCGCTACCAAACGATTCGCCGAGGCCGGCTGGTTCAACAACGAGCAGGTCTCGCCGGTGTACGCCTCGTTGCGATGCACCAACCTCGCCGAGCGGGGCGCCGACGGCGCGGGCATGATCGACGGATACGCCACGCTCGCCATTCTCGCCGGGATGGCCCGCCTGACGTCGGCCGCCCACTGGTACGTCGCGCGCGCCCAATCGCTGGCTCGCGACGAACCCAACGTGCGCGACCTGGCGCGCATCCAGCTCAACTACGCCAGCAACGTGGGCGACTGGGAGCTGGTCGAGCGTACCACCGATTGGGGGTGCGAGCTGTTCGGACGCCAGGGCGCCCGGTTCCTCTGGGAAGCGTGTCGCGCCGGCCGTGGATTCACCAACCTCTCCACCGGCCGCTTCGCCGACGCCCGGCGCTGCTTCGACGAGACGTTCGCGTCGGCGCGGTACGGCGCGCTCCAATCGCGGCTCTGGGCGCGCGCCGGCCAGTGCGCCACACTGCTCGCCACGCGCGGCCGCGTGGATCCCGGCCTCGTCGCGGATTACCGCGCCCAGCTCAAGTACAACGCGCACCGCACCGAGGAGACGGTGGGCCACGGGTTGCTGGCCGTCGCCGCCCTGCGCGACGACGATCGGGAGCTGGCGCTCACGCACGCCACCACCGCGCTCGCGCAGTTCCGCGCCACCCCGCCCAATCTGTACTACTCCCTCTGGAGCGTGGCCGGCATGTGCGAGGTCTTCCTCGCCGACTGGCGCGCGCGCGCCGGTGGACCGGCCGCCGCCGAGGCGCGCCGTCGCGCCCGCCAGGCGTGCATGGTCCTGCGGCAGTTCGCCTGGATGCTCCCCGTGGCCGGCCCGCGGGCCGCCCTCCATCGGGGCCAGTACGCCTGGCAGGCCGGACATGCGCGCCGCGCCCGGCGCCTGTGGGACACGGGGCTCCAACTGGCCGAACGCCTGCGGATGCCGTACGATTATGGCCTTCTGGAGCTCGAGTCGGCGCTGCATCTGTCCGCGCCGCCCGCCGCCCAGCGGCGACAACTCGACGGCGCCGCGGCGAGGCTCGCCTCCCTGGGCGCCGAACACGACGCGGCACGCGCCGCTGCTGCGATACAATCCGTGCCGTCGTCCGGACCGGTCTGATCGTCCGTTCCCCGCTCACCTTCTTCGCAACCCGCCGCCATGCCCAAGACGCGCATCGCAATTCTCGGAGGCGGAGCCGGCTCGCTCAGCGCGGCATATCAACTCACGCGCACGCCCGAACTGCGGGCCAAGCACGACGTGACCATCTACCAGATGGGCTGGCGTCTGGGAGGGCAGGGGGCCAGCGGCCGCAACCGCGACGAGCATGATCGCGTGGAGGAGCACGGCCTCCACATCTGGCTCGGTTTCTACGAGAACGCGTTCGCGATGATGCGCGAATGCTACGCCGAGCAGGCCAAGGAGCCGGACAATCCCTTCCAGGCGTGGACGGATGCGTTCAAGCCGGAATCGATCACGCCGCTCGGACTGGGCGACGGCCAGACGTACTTCCTCGCCGAGTGGCCCACCAACGCCGACACGCCGGGCGACGGCCAACTCCTGCTCACGCCGTGGGGCGCCGTCACCGAGGCGCTGGGCGTGCTCGCCGAGATCGTCAAGCAGCTCCTCGCCGACATCGAGCACGAGATCGGGCGGGGGCACATGGTCCGCGCGGCCCTGGCGATCGTCGGCCGCCTGCTGGCCAGCATCGTCAGCGACCTGCGCACGCGCAAGGGACTCGGCCATGCCATCCGCAAGACGATCGCCGTGGCCGGAGCGATCCCGGGACTTGCCCTGCGCCACTCGTCGGGCCGTCTGCACCATCTGCTGGAGCGCAGCCACCTCACCTCCGTCTCCGCCGAGTCGATGGAGGGCGCGTTCGACCACGCGCTGGCCGAGGCCACCCTCCTGCTCCTGGAGGGCGCGCACGACGTCGTGCGGCGGCTCGTCGACCCGACGGGCGAAGGGGCGCTGCTCGGCATGATTCTCGATACCGCCACGGCCACGTTGCGTGGGTTGCTCAATCCCCGGTACGGGTTCACCACCACCTGGGATCTCAATGGCCTCGACGAATACGAGTACCTCGATTGGTTGATCGAGAACGGCGCCCGCCCGACGATCAAGTCGGTGCCGCGGCTGTTCGATGCCCCGGAGCTCCGCGCCCTGTACGATCTGGCGTTCGCCTATCGCACCGACCTGGCCAAGGGCCTGCAGCCCGACTTCGCGGCCGGCGCCGCCATCCGCTCGCTCATCCGCATCTTCGCCACGTACAAGGGCGCCGTGCTGTACGAGATGCAGGCCGGCATGGGAGAGACGGTGATCGGGCCGCTCTACCAGGTGTTGAAGGCGCGCGGCGTCCACTTCGAGTTCTTCCACAAGGTCAGGCACCTCGAACTCTCGCCCAACAAGCGGTGGATCCAGCGCGTCCATCTCGATCGCCAGGTGGACCTGGCCGGCGCGTCGTACGACCCGATGTTCACGGTCAAGGGGCTGCCCTGCTGGCCGTCGGAACCGTTCTGGGAACAGATCCGCAACGGGCCCGCGATCAAGGCCCAGCTCGACGCCGCCGGCCTCACGCTCGAGTCCCGCTGGTGCGACACCAAGGCCGGCGACGTATCGCTCGAACTCGGGACCGACTTCGACAAGGTCATCCTCGGCATCAACCTCGGCGCATTCCAGAAGTTGAATGACGAGGATCCCTCGATGTGCGAGGAGTTGATCGCCGCCAGCCCCCAGTTCCGGGCGATGACCGAGCAGCTGGGCCTCATCCCCACGTTCGGCGTGCAGCTGTGGATGGACCGCGATCTCCAGGGCCTGGGCTGGGCCCACCCCAGGCCGGCGATGGACGGATCCGCCGAGCCGATGGACGTGTGGGCCGACATGTCGCAGGTGCTGGACAAGGAGAGCTGGCCCCTCGCCGCCGGCCCCCGGTCCATCCAGTACTTCTGCGGCCCGTTCAATACCGACCTCTTCCGCCGTCCGTCGCGCGACCACGACGTGCCGCGCCTCGCCACCGAGGCGGTCGCCGACATCGCCCGGACATGGCTCAGTACCTACACCGCCACCATCTGGCCGTCGGCGCTCGAGCCCGGCACGCAGGCCACGCTCGACTGGGCCCTCCTGCACACGGCGGCCAACGCCCAGGGGCCGGCCCGCGTGGCCACGCAATGGATGCGCGCCAACGTCGATCCTTCCGAATGCTGCGTGGCGTCCTGGCACGGGTCCACCAAGTATCGATTGCGCCAGGGCGATTCGGGATTCCTCAACCTGTACCTCGCCGGCACCTGGACGCGAACGGGCATGAACGTCACCTGCGTCGAGGGCGCGGTCATGTCCGGCGCCGCCGCGTCCCGCGCCATCTGCGGCGAGCCCGCCACCATCGTCGGATTCAACTTTCTCCAATCACCCTGACGGAACCCGCCATGTCCTCCTCGCCCTCGTCCTACCCGCTCTACGTCGACGACCTCGGGCACGGGCTGCAGGTGCCGCAGGCGCCGGCGGCCTGCGACGGCGTCACGCTGATGGCCTTCTTCGTCGAAGGCACCCAGGCCAACATGCAGGCCCTCGTCGACAAGTTCCTCAACCAGCCCAACGGCGGGGCCATCACCTACTCCGTGATCGGGTCGTCGGTCATGCTCAGCTACTCGCTCACCGCGCGCCACTTCTCGGTGACCGAACAGGCCGGCTACACGCCCGACTACGAGACCGGATTCTGGATCCCGCTCCTGGCCCGCACGACGGACGGCTCGAGCCCCGATCGCATCACCTTCTGGATTCCCTACCTGTTCATCAGCGGCCCCATGGGCATGGCCACCGGCCGCGAGATCTGGGGCTTCCGCAAGGAGATCGGCGACATCACGATGCCGCTGCAGCCCACCGATCCGGCGGATTTCGTCACCAACGCCATCGTGTTCGATCCGCTGAGCAACGCCAGCCAGGGCACCATGCGCACGGTGGCCCGCGTCCGGCGCGACGGAACGCTGGGGCCGCTCCAGGAGATCGAGGATCTGTGGAAACTCCTGATCGACTTCTGGGGCAAGGGCGCCTCCAAGCTCCCGGTGCACGGGCTGGAGTTGCTGGTGGACGTGGTGAAGATGCTCGCCTCGCGCGCCGTCCCGTCGGTGAATTTCAAGCAGTTCCGCGACGCGCGCGACAGCACGCGGGCCTGCTATCAGGCGATCATCGAGAGCACGTTCACGCCCACCCACATCTACGGCGGCGGCCTCCTCACGGGCGACTACGTGCTCGACCTCGCCGACTTTCCGAGCCACCAGATCGCCAATGACCTCGGCCTGCCCACCACGGGCGGCATCCCCGTGCTCTTCGCCTGCTGGGCCAAGCTCGACTTCACCGCCGACGCCGGCACCGAGGTCTGGCGCGCGCCCAATACCTAGGTCGTGGGCGCGGCGGTGGGGAACGACGGATAGGCGTTGATCGCCGCCGCCGCGCGCAGGCCCGAGTCGACGGCCGCCTCCACGCACCCCGAGTTGTAGAGCGTGCGCGTCCAGTCGCCGGCGAGGAACAGATTGCCGAACTCGGCGTCGCGCTGCGGCAGCCGGAACCGGATCGAGCCCGGCGGCGAGAGCACGTACCGCTCGGTCAACCCGAGATTCGACCGGAAGAACTGCGCGTCGAACCGCGCCGGCCCCACGCCCGCGTTCATATCCACGAGCAGATTCCAGTCGAACGTGCCCCCGGCCATCGTGCTCGGCCACAGGTGCGCGATACGCTCCTCCAGCCACGCGCGCGCGCGGTCACGCACCACCACGTCCAGCTCGGCCGCGCTCAGCGGCCCCAGCGCCGAGGCTGGCGCCGCATGGTCGGGCATCGCGCCGCAGAAGTAATGGATGCTCTGCACGCCGGCCTGCGGCGGCCAGGCCTCGCGCGGGATGAGGTGCGACATCTCGCCCCACGTGTCGAACGGCTCGGCATACGACGTCATCACGGTGGGCCCCGCCGTCCAGCCGAGTTCGGCCAGCGGCTTGTTGAGCCAGACCTGGAACGCCTGCGTTCCCACCGTCGGCACGTTGGCCACCATCGACCGCCACGACTCGCTCGCGTCCAGCAACTCCCCGCACACGTCGGGCAGACCGCCCAGCGAGATGCCCAGAAGCACGAGGTCGAAGTCGCGGCCCATCTCGAGGGTGACGCGCTCCACCTCCTCGGTGCACCGCGGCGACTCGAGCGTGATCCCCTCCGCTTCGAGGCGCGCTTTCACCGCCTGCCCGTCCCTGATCTGGGGCCAAAGCGCATCGGATGGCCAGGCCGGAATCCCCGCCACCGGCACGAACGGGTCGTACTCCTCGGCGCCGGCGAGCACGTCCACCTGGCGCGACAGCTCCACCCGCTGCACGAGCGCGCCCGACGGCGAGAGGTGGAGCGCCCGCACGCGGTGGAAGAACTTGAAGCGCACCCCGCGCGCCTTGAGCACCTCGTGGAACGGCGTGAACACCGTGTCGCCCATCCCGGCGTACATCTTCCAGAGCGGGGCGCCGCGGCTCCCGAACGCGATGCTCAGCATCACCCGCAGGGCGACTCCCGCCGCCGCCTGGGCGTGGTCGCGGTCGGCAACGCCGGCCGCGTACGCGAACCCCAGGTCGTACAGCGCGCGCACCGGCGCCGAGAAGGAGACGTCCGGGCTCGCGCCGTGCGATTCGAGCCAGGCGCGGAACTCGACGTCGTTGATGCAGTCGTACCCCGCGTCGCCGTAGGGCAGGACGTCGGTCACGAATCCCTTCGCGATCGCCAGCCCCAGTTCGACCAGCAACGCGGCGCGCCGCATGAAGTCGCCCAGCGACGACAGTGGCGCCGCCGCCGCCACGCTCGCCCGCGCCGTCTCGATGTGGGCCAACAGCTGCTGGCGGTCGTGGGGCGTGTGGCGCGAGGGGTCCTCGTGCATCGTGCCCAGATGCGCGCGCGCCGCGGTCAGCGCGTGGAACCCGGCCGCCGCGCGGTCCCTGAGACCCGCCGTCGCGTAGTGGCCGGTGAGCGCGTCGAACAGTCCGTCCAGCAACTCCACCAGCAGCGGCGGGCCGTCCACGCCAGGCTCGCCCGGCAGCACCGGCACGTGGACGTTCCAGGTCTCCCATTGCGCCGCGGGACCGGTGCCCACCAGCTCCTGCAACGTGATCAGCCGCTGCGGAATGAACGCCTGCGCGAACGGCACCGGACCGTTCCATTCGGCGTAGCACTCGCGCATCATGCGAAAGGCGTCGTCGTAGAATCCCAGCCACATGTGGAGCCCGTGCTCCTCGATACGCTGGCCGGCCTGCGCATTGCGCCCGCTCGCTCCCTTGCCTCCCAGCCGCCATCCCAGCTGGTACACGGTCACGTCGTACCGGGCCCGCAGTTCGGCGGTGGCCGTGAGCGCGAACACCGCGGCCATCGCGCCGCAGCCGCCGCCCAGTACCGCCACGCTCGTCTTCGATTGGGTGGTCATCGCGCCCTCGGCGGTGGGCGGTTACGAGATCAACGGCAGGTCGAGCGCGCGACAGAGGCGGACGAACCGCTCCTGTCCCGCCAGCTCGCGATACACCGGCCGCACCACGAGGTACGCCAGTTCGGGGTCCCGGACCTCCATGGCCAGCTCCAGCCCGTCGAGCGCCGAGTCCACGCGCCCCAGCGCCAGGTCGATCTGCGCCAGCAGGCAGGGCGACACGAACCGGTCGCGCGCCGCATCCGCCAACTGCGCGCGGAGTCGCTCGGCCTCGCCCTGTTGTCCGGCCCCGGCGTGCGCCCGCGCGAGGCCGGCGATCATCTCCGGCGTTCCCCCGGTGAGCGCGATCGCGCGCTGGAACGCCGCGTAGGCGGTGGGCATGTCCCCCGCGTCGCGCGCCATCGTGCCGAGGAAGAACTCGGCCATCGCGAATCCCCCGTCGCTCGCCGCGGCGGCCCGCTCCATCGCGATCGCCGCGTCCAGGTCGCCCGCGAAATACCGGATCATCCCGGCGCTCGCCTGGAGCACGGGGGAGAGCGGCTCCAACTGGCACGCCTGATCGATCTCGGCCATCGCCGCCCCGAAGCGCCGCTGCGGGGCCAGGCAGTCGATCGCGTAGCGCTGGTGCGCCGCCGGATAGCGCGGGCTGAGCGCGATCGCTCGCCGGAACGCGTCCTCGGCCCGCGGCCAATCGAAATCGTAGAGGGCGCGCACCATGCCCAGGGTCACGTATGCTTCGGCGAGCGCCGGGTCGTGCTGCAGCGCCTCGTCCGCCCGCTGCGCCGCCTGCGGCATCGCCTCGCGCGGCGCCACCACGCCGTACAGGCCGAGCAGCGCCAACGCCTCCGCCAACCCGGCGTAGGCCGACGCGTACCCGGGATCGGCCTCGATCGCGCTGCGGAACTGGTCGAGGCTACGGCGCAGCCCCGCTTCGGTCCGCTGATTGGCAAAGTAGCGGCCGCGCAGGTAGGCGTCGTACGCGGCAGCATTGGTCGTCGTGGACGCCGCGAGCGGGCGCGCCGCGTTGCCCAGCAGCTGCACGCGCAGCGTCTCGACGATGCGCGTGGCGATTTCCTCCTGGATCGCGAACACGTCGTCGATCTCGCGGTCGTACTGATCCGACCAGAGTTGGAACCCCGTCCGGGCGTCGACGAGAAACGCGTTCACCCGCACGCGGGTGCCGGCCCGGCGCACGCTCCCCTCGAGAATGGCCCCCACGCCCAGCCGCTCGCCGATCGCGCGCGCATCCTCGTGGCGCGACCGGGCGGCGTACGACGAACTCCGCGCCGCCACCCGCAGATTGCGCAGCCGGCTCAACGACCCCACGATCTCGTCCGTCATGCCGTCGGAGAAGAACTCCATCTCCGGATCGGTGCTCCCGTTGGCGAACGGAAGGACGGCTACCGAGGGCACCGCCGACACCGGCGCGGCGCGGGTCGCGGTCGGCGGGCTCACGCGCACGGTGCGTTCGCCGCCCGGGGTGAGCGCCGTGGCGAACTCGCGAATGTCCGCGAACCGGTCCGCCGGGTCGAGCGCCATGGCGCGCGACAACGCGTCTTCGAGCGCCTCGGACGCATCGGCGCGCAGCGTCCGCACCGCCGGCGGCCGCTCCACGAATCGTCGCGCGATCATCGCCTGCGTCGTCCCGCCCGCGAACGGGGGATATCCCACCAGCGCCTCGAACACCACGATCGCCAGGGAGTACTGATCGCTCCGCCCGTCCACCGCGTCGTCGCCGGCCGCCTGCTCCGGGCTCATGTACGCCGGCGTGCCCACGGCCATGCCGGCGCCCGTCACGTGCTGGCCGGCCGCGGCCACCATGGCGCGCGCGATCCCGAAATCCGCCAGCACCGCGTGCCCCCCGAGGAGCAGGATGTTGCCGGGCTTCACGTCGCGGTGGACGATCCCCGCCGCGTGGGCGTAGTCCAGGGCGTCGGCCACGTCGCGCGCCAGGTTCACCGCGATGTCGATGGCCAGCGATCCCTGCCGCGCCAGCAGCTCGCGCAGCGTTTCCCCCTCGACGTACGGCATGACGTAGAACGGCAGTTCGCCCGCCGTGCCCGAGTCGAGCACCGGCAGGATGTGCGGATGCGCCAGCCGCGCCGCGAGCCGGATCTCGCGCAGGAAGCGATCGGTGCCCAGGGACGCCGCCAACTCGGGGAGCAGCACCTTGAGCGCCACCAGGCGCTCGTGCTTCAGATCGCGCGCGAGGAACACCGCCGCCGTCGCCCCACGCCCCAACTCGCGCTCGAGCCTGTACCGCGACTCGACCGCCGAGCTGGCCCGCTGGAAGAGGTCCTCGTGTGGGTGCGACGCGGCAGCCTCCGGGGGAACTCGCAAGTGCGGTCTTCGCGGTGCAGGATTGGCCAAGCTACGATCTTCGCGCCTGGCGGGCGCGAAGTCAAACCGCCGGCCGCAGCCGGCGTCCGGGCTCACCGCGCCCCGATCGCCCCGAACAGATACGACACCTTCACGAAGAACGCGTCGCTCGTCCGCGTCAGCCGGTCCAGCGCCAGGGGGTCCGGCTCGGTGAGCGTGTTCCCGTACCCCGCGAAGAACACCGTGCCCGGCGTGGGGCGGTAGGAGAACAGCCAGTCGGTGCGCAGCGCGTTGCTCACGCTCGCCGTGGACGGCGTGTACGTGCCGCCGCTCCCCACGAGCAGCACCTGTCCGGTGCGCCAGTCCTGCAGCGGTTCGCGCTTCATCGCCGTGTACTGCGTGACCACCCGGAAGAAGATCGAGCGCGTGAGTTGGTACTCCACCTTGAGCCGCGGGATGCGCACCGACAGCGACTGCACCCCGTCGCTGCGCCGCGTGAAGGTGCTGCTCTGGTAGGTGGCGCTCAGGCGCAACTGCTGCGTGGGCCGCAGGTCCAGGCTCCCGTTGTAGTCCAGCCGCCGCACCCGCGCCGTCTCCAGGAAGTCCACGTCGTTCCCGGTCGTGATCCCCGCCGACGCGGCATACGTCTGGAACTGCGGCGTCGACAGCTTGAGCGTGGTGAGCGCGGTCGTGATCCGCGGCGACGGCGCGAACGGCACCGGCGCCTGCGGCGTGCCCGTGAAGTCGCCGGTGTACGCCGCGGGATCGAACGCGAAGCTCGAGAGCGTGGGCGTGACGTTGAACGACCAGCCGCCGCGGAGGGTGAACGACGCGTTGGGCGACAGCTTGTCCTCGAGCAGGTGCCTGGCCGAGAAGAAGTCGTCGTACCGCCACACGCCGGACGTCATGAGGTACACGTTGAACCGCTCGATGAACGCCCCCGGCGCGCCGTACAGCGTGAGGCGGTTCATCACGCTCGGCTGCACGATCCCCGTGCGCTGCACGAACCCGTTGTCGGCCGCGAACCCGTTGCCGATGCCGAGGACGCTGTAGTGGAAGCCGAACCCCCGGCCCGTGCCGTCGAGCACCGTCTCCCACATCGGGGCGTCGTGCGTCGTGCCGTTCTGCGTCGTCGAGCTCATCACCGCCTGGAACTGGGCGTACGTGCGCGGGTCGAGCACGTAGTGCACGTCGCCGTCCAGCACGCGGTTGGCGCGCCCGCCGCCCACGCGGTCGCTGTAGAGCATGCCCACCGTGCTCTGCCGGCCGAAGCCGCGATCGAGCCGCACGATGTCCACCAGCGGACTCCGCCCGTCGGGCGTCGTGCTCCCCGCGTCCAGCGCCGACATCACCGCGACGTCGGTGTTCCCCACCTGCCCGGTGAGTTTCACGGCGGCGGTCGGCTGCACGATGGTCCGCGTGTAGACCAGCGTGTTGGGGACGTTGAACTGGTCCGCCCCTTCCACGAAGAACGGGCGCTTCTCGGGATAGAACAGCGCGAACCGCTCGTCGGCCGCGATCTGCGTCGCGTCGGCCTCCACCTGCGAGAAGTCGGGCTTCACCGTGCCGTTGAGCACGAAGTTGCTCCCCATCGCCCAGCGCACGTTGCCGCCCAGTTGCGGCTTCGACGCGTACTGCCAGCCGTCGAGCGCCGTGTTGCAGCAGGGTGACCCGGTCACGGTGTTGGTGAGCTCGGGGTTGAGTTGCACCACCTGCCCATGGTGCATGCCGGTGAGGCCCACGAGCTGGCCTTCCTGCCGAATGAAGCTGGCCGACGCCTTGTGGGCCTCGGTCCACGTTTCCTGGTAGCCGCTGTGCTGCACGTTGCGCTGGATCTGGATGCCCCAGTTCTGCACCGACTTCGCGGGGTAGCGCAGGCTGCTGAACGGGATGCGCATCTCGACTTCATAGCCCCAGGGCGTGACGTGGCCCTTGGATTCCCAGATGAAATCGGGACTGAGGTCGTTCTGGCCCGGCGACACGTTGGATCCGGGCACGAACCCGCCCATTTCGTTCTTGATCCCGTCCGCCTGCACGCCCAGCGGGTTGACGATGAACACGAACGCGCGGGTGCGCTGGTCGTAGGTGTCGAGGTGCACCTCGACGTTGTCGTCGCTGCTCACATTGTCGCGCTCGGCGAGCGTGGCCCGCACGGCGCCGTGCGTCTCGAAGGCTTTGATCCCGAAGTACATCGCGTCGCGCGAATACCACACCAGCACCTCGGTGGAGTCGGGCGCGGGGCGCTGGTCCACCGGCTGGTATTCCGAGAACCCGGTGAGCATGGACGCCCGCCGCCACACCGGCTCGTCGAGGCGGCCGTCCACGGTGATCGTGGTGTCGATGATGGGAATGTGCACCGACGTCTGACCGGCACGCGCGTTGTAGATCGCCGGTTCCGGCACCGGCTGCGCCGCGGCGAGCTGGAACGCGCCCAGAATAGCGAGAATCATGGTGGGGGGAATATAGAAGCCGGCCCGGTGGCGTGTCGCGGCGCCTGTAAACTTTCGGTGGGGGTGCGACCCGGGCCCCGTCTGGCGCCGGCCCGCGCGCGCACCCAATTTCTGGCCGGTATCCGGACGTCCCGTCCCACGCTCCCGAGGCCCGTCATGAGGCGCAGTCTCTTCCCCCCGTTCGCCACGCTCGGCGCCGCACTCCTGCTCGCCGCCCCCACCGCCGCCGCCCACGCCCAGGGCGAACTGCAGGGCCTCAAGCCCGGACGCGATCCGCGCCAGCCCATCGATTCGGCGTACACCGCGCGGATCAGGGAGTACACCACCGAGCCATTCTTCAGCTCGCCGCTGGTGGACTACCTCCCCGCATCGAAGACCGTGCCCACCCCGATGGCCGTGCTCGGCGACATCGCCGGCGCCAGGGACAACCTGCCGTACTCGTCGCAGGTGTACGCGTACATGCGGCTGCTCGCCAAGTCGAGCCCGCGGGTGCGCGTGTGGACCATCGGCCACACCGAGGAGGGGCGCGAGATGATCGCCGTCGGCGTGGCGTCGGAGGCGGTGTGGAAGAATCTCGACCGCAACCGGGCCAACCTCGCCAAGCTCGCCGACCCGCGCACCATCGGCATGAACGACGCCACGGCCGAACAGCTCATCCCGCAGACCACGCCCGTGTACTACATCACCGGCACCATCCACTCCACCGAATCGGGCGCTCCCACCGCGCTCATGGAGCTGGCCTACCGCCTGGCCGTGGACGAGAGCCCGTACGTGCGAAACATCCGCGACCATCTGATTACACTAATAACCCCGATCGTCGAGGTGGACGGCCGCGACCGCGAGGTGGATCTCTTCCACTGGCACATGGCCCACCCCGGCGAGACGGCGCCGCCGCTCATCTACTGGGGCCACTACGTGGCGCACGACAACAACCGCGATGCCATGGGCGCCACGCTCGACCTCACGCGGAACGTGCTCAACACGTACGTGGGCTGGAACGCCCAGGTGCTGCACGACCTCCACGAATCCGTGCCGTTCATGTACGACAACACCGTCGGCGACGGCCCCTACAACGCGTGGATCGATCCGCTGCTCGCCAACGAATGGCAGATGCTCGGCTGGAACAACGTGCAGGAGATGACGCGGTTCGGCATGCCCGGCGTGTTCGCCCACGGCAACTTCGACACCTGGTCGCCCGGCTACCTGATGTTCATCGCCGCCATGCACAACGGCATCAGCCGCCTGTACGAGACGTTCGGCAACGGCGGCACCGCCGAGACCGTGGAGCGCACGCTGTCGCCCAGCGAGACCGACAAGACCTGGTACCGCCAGGATCCGCCGCTCCCGCACGTGAAGTGGTCGCTGCGCGACAACAACAACTACGAGCAGACCGGCCTGCTCGTTTCGCTGGAGTACTTTGCCAACAACCGGCAGCTGTTCCTCGAGAACTTTTACACCAAGGCCAAGCGATCCATCGAGAAGGCCACCACCGAAGGCCCCGCCGCCTACGTGTTGCCCGGGGACGATCCGCGGCCTGGCGCCCAGGTGGGCCTGCTGCAGGTGTTGCAGCGGCAGCACGTCGAGATCTCGCGGGCCACGGCGCCGTTCACCGTGAACGTGCCCGGCAAGCGACCCGCCAACGGCCGCGGAGCGCGCGGTGGCGGCGAGAGCGCGCCGCCGCCCGCCATGGTGCCGCGCACCTTCCCGGCCGGCAGCTACGTCATTCGCATGGATCAGCCGTACTCGCGCATCGCCGACGCGCTGCTCGACTACCAGTTCTGGTCGCCCAACGATCCGCAGAAGCATCCGTACGACGACACCGGGTGGACGTTCCCCGAAGGCTTCGACGTCGAGTGCGTGCGCGTGACCGACACCACCGTGCTCGCCGCGGCCATGCAGGAGGTGACCGGCCAGATCTCGGCGCCGGGTGGCGTGCACGGCAGCGGGAGCGTGTTCGCCATCAACCACAACGGCGACAACGCGCTCGCCACGCTGCGCTACGCGTTGAAGGACGCGGACTTCCAGGCCGCCGAGGATTCGTTCACGGCCGATGGACGCCGGTTCGATCGCGGCACGTTCATCATCCGCGGCGTGTCACGGGCCGTCCTTGACAGCGCCACCAGGGCGCTCGGGCTCGAGGCGTACGCGCTGCCGTCGGCGCCGGCGGTGGCCATGCACCCGTTGCGGGCCGCGCGCGTGGCGATCGTGCACGCCTGGCAGGGCACGCAGACCGAGGGTTGGTGGCGCGAGGCGTTCGACTTCCTGCACCTGCCGTACGCCTACATCAGCACGCAGGACGTGGCCCGCGACGCCGACCTCAACGCCAAGTACGACGTGGTCATCTTCCCGCCCGTGGGCGCAAGCCCGCAGGCCATCGTCGAGGGGATGCCCATGTGGCGGAACCCGATGCCGTGGAAGAACACGCCCCAGACGCCGAACATCGGCACCTGGGCCCAGACCGACGACATCCGGCCCGGTCTGGGCTGGGACGGGTTGCAGCACCTGCAGGACTTCGTGGCCCGGGGCGGCGTGCTGATCGGCGTGGGCAGCACCGCGCAGCTCGCCATGCAGTACGGATTGACCAACGGCGTGAGCGACAACCAGCCGCGCGGCCAGGAAGTGGTGGGCAGCCTGCTGCGCGCGCGGATCGTGGACAACGCGAGCCCCATCGTGTACGGCGTGAGGGACAGCCTGGCCGTGTACAGCGAGGACGGCGAGAGCTTCGGCGTCAGCAACGTCCGCGGGGGACGCGGGGGCGGGCGGTTCGGCGGCGGCGCGGCGGGCCGTCCCACCGGCCGCGGCACGGCGGCCGACCAGGACGAAGTGCAGGGCCGGCCGGCGCTGGCGCCGGAATTCCAGGCGCCGCCGCGTCCGACCGTGGAGCCCTGGCAGGCGGCGCCGATCACCGATGAGCAGCTGCGCAATCCGCTCAACGTCATCCCGCCCGATCAGCGTCCGCGCGTGGCGCTGCGGTACACCGACCAGCACGACCTGCTGGTGTCGGGGCTCCTCGGCGGCGGCGCCGACATCGCCCAGCGGCCGCTCGTCGTCGATGACCCATACGGGAAGGGGCATATCGTGCTGTTCGCCAACAACCCGATCTATCGCGGCGAAACGATCGGCACCTATTTCCTGGTGTTCAACACGATGCTGAACTGGGACCACCTGAACGCCGGGCGGGTGCTGGACGCGCGGTAGCGCGTCGGAACACTTGCCCGTCCGGGCGGCCGGCCCCTATGTTTGCCCCGACGCGGAGGCTCCGGCGGGCCTTCCGCGCCGAACTCCCGGGCGCTCCCCACATCGGGCCCGCGGTCGGACGCCGTCACGGCGTCTGATCTCTCGTGCCGGCAGATCCGCCCGATCCACACGGAGCGCGCCTTGAGCGACGTCGCAGCCAGCCTTCGTAACGCGTTGCACGACCGCTACCGCATCGAGCGCGAACTCGGCGCCGGCGGCATGGCCACGGTGTACCTCGCCGAGGACCTCAAGCACGACCGCAAGGTCGCGATCAAGGTGCTTCATCCGGATCTCGCGGCCGCGCTGGGCGCCCAGCGCTTCCTGAGCGATATCAAGACCACGGCCAATCTGCAGCATCCGCACATCCTCCCCCTGCACGATTCGGGCGAGGCGGACGGCCTGCTGTTCTACGTGATGCCGTACGTCGAGGGCGAGTCGCTGCGCGACCGGCTGGATCGCGAGAAGCCGCTCCCCATCGCCGACGCGGTGCGCATCACCTGCGAGGTGGCCAGCGCGCTCGACTACGCGCACCGCCACGGCGTGATCCACCGCGACGTCAAGCCCGAGAACATCCTGTTGCACGACGGCCGCGCGACCGTCGCCGACTTCGGCATCGCGCTGGCGATCCAGAGCGCGGCCGGCGCGCGGATGACCCAGACGGGGCTCAGCCTGGGCACGCCGCAGTACATGAGCCCCGAGCAGGCGATGGGCGAGAAGCAGATCGACGCCCGAAGCGACGTCTACGCGCTGGGCGCCGTGCTGTACGAGATGCTCACCGGCGATCCGCCGTTCACGGGGTCCACCGTGCAGGCGGTGGTGGCCAAGGTGATGAGCGCCGAGCCCGAGCCCGTGACGATGCTGCGCAAGAGCACGCCCGAGCCGGTGGCGTATGCCGTGCACAGGGCGCTGGAGAAGCTGCCCGCCGACCGGTTCCCCACGGCGCAGGCATTCGCGGATGCGCTCGCCGCGCCGGCCGCGCCGGCGGCGTCGCTCGGCGCAGCCGGGCGCGGCGCAGGCCATGCGGGCTCGCCCAGTGGATGGCGTGCCTCGCTCCGCCATCCGCTCGTGCTCGGCAGCGTCGTGATCGCCATCGCGGCCGTTGCGTTCGCCGCCCGGATGTGGATCGCTGCGCGCCGCGCGCCGGAGGCGACGGTGGAACGGTTCGCGGTGGATCTGCCCCAAGGCGTCACGCCGATGATTCGCAGCGCCGTGGGAACGAGTGGGGGGATGGGGGTCGCGATCTCGCCGGACGGTTCCACGATCGTCATTTCGGGAATCGGCGCCGACGGCGTCGCGCGGCTGTACATCCGCCGGTTGGACGAATTGGCGGCCTCCCCGATCCCGGGCACGGAAGGCGGGGTCCAGCCGTTCTTCTCGCCGGACGGACAGTGGATCGCGTTCTGGGTGGCGGGGCGGCTGTTGAAGGTGAATGTGCGCGGTGGTGCCCCGCAGCCCATCGCCGAAATCGCCAACATGGTCGGGGGCACCTGGACTCGCGACGGCACGATCGTCGTCAGCATCACCGGACACCTGGTCTCGTTCCCCGCCGCGGGCGGCGCGAAGCCGGCAGTCGCGGCGCTCGACACCGCGGGAGGCGAGGAGGGCCAGTACTTCCCGACGGCGATCGCGGATGGCGATCACGTGGCGTACTCCAGTTGGGGCTCCGGAGGGCTCGAAGCCGTGCGGGTCGGGATGCTGACGCTCTCTACCGGCCGGGCGCGCCGGCTCGACGTGCCGGCCACGAGCGTGCTCGGCGCCATGGATGGTTCGTTGGTTTATGCCAACACCACGGGAAGTCTGGTCGTGGCGCCGTTCGATGTCGCCTCGGGCTCCGCGACGGGCCCGGCGGTGCCGGCGGTGGGCGACGTGGCGACCGGGAATCGCGCCGGCGCCCAGGCCGCGCTCTCGAACGCCGGAACGCTCGTCTATGCCACCGGGGGCGCGAAATCCCAAGTGGTGCTCGCCAACGCCGACGGCGAGACGCCGGTGCTCCCGGAAGTCCGGGGCTACGGGTTTCCGCGATACTCGCCCGACGGCAAGCGGCTGGCGCTGTCGATCACGTCCGGCGCGACGAGCGACATCTGGATATATGATTTTGCTACTCGCGGCCTGCGGCGTCTCTCCAGCGGCGGCTCGGTCAACGAACGGCCGGAGTGGTCGGCCGACGGTACGCGGGTGATGTATCGCTCCGACCGCGGAGCGCGCTCCGCCATCTGGTGGCAGCCGATCGATGAGAGCGCGCCGGCCACCGTGCTCCTGGCCAGTCCCACGGCCGCCTATTACGAGGCGGTCATGACGCCCGACGCGCGCGCCATCGTGTTCCAGGTGGATACGACGGGCGGCGACGTCGGATACCGGATGCTGAGCGGCGACACGACGCTCAGGTCGATCGCCGGCACGCGGTTCCAGGAGTTCATGGCTCGCGTCTCGCCCGACGGGCACTGGGTGGCGTTCGTGACCGACGAGTCGGGCACCGCGCAGGTCGTGGTGCAGCCCTTTCCCGGACCGGGCCCGCGGATCCAGATCTCGAGCACCGGCGGGACGGAGCCGGTGTGGGCGCGCGACGGCCGGCGCCTGTTCTATCGGAGCAACGGCCGCTTCGTGGCGGCCGCGATCGCGGCAACCCGGCCTTTCCGGGTGACGTCGCGCACGACGTTCATGGACGACGACTATCTGCCGGCCGTCTCGCCCCACGCCAATTACGACGTGTCGCCCGACGGCAAGACCCTGCTCGTGCTCAAGGGCGACAATCCCCGTCTGGTCGTCGTCCACAACTGGTGGGCGGAAGCGCGCCGCGGGCTTCGCGCGGATTCGACGACCCACTGACCGCGCCCGCCGCGCGCGGCGGCCCCGATCAGGCCGGCCCCGGCAACACGAACCAGAATGCGCTGCCGCCGCCGGCGGCGCTGTCGACGCCGATCGTGCCATGGTGCGCGTCGATCACGAGCTTGCAGAACGTGAGCCCCAGGCCGCTCGATCGCCGCGGCTGCAACACGCCGGGCACCTGCGCGAACTTGTCGAAGATCGCCGCGCGCGCGTCCGGCGGCACGCCGGGCCCCTCGTCGGTCACGGTCACGGTGCAGCCGCGGTCGTCTTCGGTCACGGCCACGCGCACGGTGCCGCCCTTGGGCGTGAACTTCACCGCGTTGTCGAGCAGGTTGGTCACCACGCGGGCCAGCAGTTTGCCGTCGCCCTGGATCACGACGGGCGACGGCGGCGGCACGCACAGCATGCGCACCGATCCGGCATACATCCCGCGCACGGCCTCGGCGGTGAGGGCGCCGAGGTCCACGCGCTCGTGCTCCACCGGGAGGCGGCCGGCCTCGAGGCGGCTCACGTCCAGCAGATCGCCGATCATGTCGGCGGCGCGGCGCGTGAGGCGCAGCGCATCGCTCAGGAACGCCGCGCTGTCCGGAGGCAGCAGTTCGGCATCCATCTGCAGCATCTCGAGAATGGCATGCACGCCGGCCAGCGGCGAGCGGAGATCGTGCGCCACCATGTGCACCAGACTGTCGCGCAGCCGTTCCATCTCGCCCAGGTTCCGGTACTGCGCCTCGACGCGCGCGTGGAGATGGCGCGTCTGCATGGCGTTCCGCACGCGGAGCACGAGATCGGCTGTGTCCACGGGCTTGGTCACGAAGTCGTTGGCGCCGGCGCGGATGCCCTCCAGTCGGTCCTCGCGCGCGCTGAGCGCCGTGACCAGCAGCACCGGAATGGCGGCGGACGCCGGCGACGACTTGAGCCGTCGGCAGACCTCGAACCCATCCATCCCCGGCATCTGGACGTCGAGCAGGATCACGTCCGGTAGCTGGTCGCTCACGTGCTGGAGCGCCGCGGCGCCGTCCGTGGCCTCGACCACGGTGTGCCCCTGCGCGTCGAGCAGATCGCGCAGGAGCAGGCGGTTTCCGGCGTGGTCGTCCACGACCAGCACGCGGCCGGTGAGCGGCGCGTCGTGCGCGGAAGGCGGGACCGTCAGACGCGCCCCCGAAGGTTCAGGAAGCGCTCCACTTCCGCCGGGAATTGGCGCGTGTCGATCGGCTTGGATAGATATCCGTCGAACCCGACTTCCAGCGCCGACTCGTCGTCGCCCTTCATGGCCTGGGCCGTGAGGGCGATGGTCGGAATGCGCTCGGTGCGCAGGTCGTCCTTGAGTACGCGCACGGCCATCGAGCCCGGCATGCCGGGCAGACGGATGTCCATCAGGATGAGGTCGGGCTGCTCGGCGCGCGCCATCGCGAGCCCCTCCTCGGCGGTCGTCGCCGGACGCACGACGTGTCCCGCCGCCTCGAGCAGGTCGGTGACCAGCTCCATGTTGAGGCGATTGTCTTCCACCACGAGGATCGTCGCCATCACGCCCCCGCGGCGTCCGGACGCGCGATGCTCCGCAGCGCGTGGAGCAGCGCCTCGCGGCCGCGCCCCTTCTGCACGACGCCGTGAACCGTCGCGAGCTCGGCGCGCTCGCGGGCCGTGAGATCCTTCACGGTGAACACCACGATCGGGACGTTGCGCCCCTCGGCGCCGGCGCGGATCTCCCGCACCACGTCGAACCCGGAGACGTCGGGCATCATGAGATCGAGGACCACCACGTCGGGGGAGGAATCGGCGGCGCGCGCCAGCCCTTCGCGCCCGCCGCGCGCCGCGATCACCCGGAACCCCTGGTGGCTCAGCACGTCGGTGAGGAACTCGAGGACCGTGACCTCGTCGTCGATCACGAGCACGGTGGCGGCGGGGGCGCCGGGCCGGTCCGCCGCGCCCTTCGCGGCGCGTTGCATGGCGGCGATGAAGTCCTCGCGCCGCGCCGGCTTCACCAGCCAGTCCGCCGCGCCGAGGCTCAACCCCAACTCACGGTTCTCGGTGATCGAGACCACGACCACGGGAATCTCACGCGTCTCCGGCTGCGCCTTGAGCAGCGCCAGCACTTCATGCCCGTGGCGGTCGGGCAGGAGAATGTCGAGCGTGATCGCGTCGGGCCGGAGCGCGCGCGCCTGCGCCAGCGCCTGCACGCCGTTGGCGGCGCGCGCCACCCGATAGCCGACGCTGCTCAGGTAGTGCGAGAGGAGCTCGCCCGACTTGGCGTCATCCTCCACGACGAGCACGAGCGGACCGGCCCCGGCGGGTTCCGCGTCCCCGCCGTCGTCCGCCTCGACCGGCGCCGGCGGCGCGGCTGCCGGCGCCGCCGGCACCACGGGGAGCGTGAACCGGAACGTGCTGCCGGCCCCGAGTTGGCTCTCCACCCACAGACTTCCGCCGTGCAACTCCACGAGTCGGCGCGACAGCGCCAGCCCCAGTCCCGTGCCCTCCTGCTCGCGCGCGTAGTCGGAGTCGATCTGCTCGAACTCGAAAAAGATCCGCTCCTGGTCCTCGGGGCGGATCCCGATGCCGGTGTCCGACACCGCGATCTCCACCAGATCGTCGCGGGGGTGCCCGGCGGCGTGCAGGGCCCGGCGCGCGGTCACGGCCACGCGACCGGTGGCGGGCGTGAACTTGATCGCGTTGCTGAGCAGGTTGAACATGACCTGCTTGAACTTGCCCTGGTCGGCCACGATCCGCGGGAGCCCGTCGTCCAGGTCCACGTCCAGGACGAGCGTCTTGCGGTCGGCGAGCGCGGTGACGATCGCGCGCACGTCGGCCAGCGCGCCGGCGATCGAGAATTCGCTGGGCAGCAGCTCCATGCGGCCAGCCTCGACCTTGGAGAGGTCGAGGATGTCGTTGATCAGCGCCAGGAGCTGGCGGCCGCTGCTCAGCACGTTGCTCACGTAGCGCCGCTGCTTTTCGTTGAGCGCGCCGAAGGTCTCGTCGTGGAGCACTTCGGAAAAGCCGATGATCGAGTTGAGGGGCGTGCGCAACTCGTGGCTCATCTTGGCGAGGAAGATCGACTTGGCGCGATTGGCGCGCTCGGCGACCTCCTTGGCGCGGAGCAGGCCCTGCTCGGTTTCCTTGAGTTGCCGGCTGGCCGCGGCCACCTCCTGCGCGCGCAGGTACACCTCCGCTTGCGTGCGCTCGGCGCGCGTGCGGAGTTCGTCGGTGACGAGCCGGTTCTCGCTCTCGCGCTGCCGGAGGCGGACGAACTCCGTGACATCCTCGACGCGATGGATGATGTACGCCAGCGTGCCGTCGGAGCCGAGCACCGGGGTATTCACGGGGCTCCAGAACCGCTCCTCGAATCCGCCGCCCTCGGACTCCGGGCGGCGGATGTCGTACTTCTGCACCGGCATCGTGTCGGGCACGAGACTGGACCGCACATGGTCGAGCGAGGCTCGGAGATTGCGCGTGCCCGATGCCGCGGGGTCGCCCGGATTGTCGGGAAAAACGTCGAACAGCCCGCGGCCCAGGATGTGGTCGCGGGTAGTCATCGTGGCGCGCAGGTACGCGTCGGTGGCGGCGACGATCGTGAGGTCCGGCGCGAGCACCAGATACAGGCCGGGAGCGGACTCGAACAGGACGCGATGGTCCGGGTCGGAAAGCTTCTTGTGGTGGGATCGCGTCACAGGTGTCGGGTTCGCGGCGTTGCGGACCAACGATGCCAGATGCCGGTGGCCAGGGGGGAGGGCCGGCGCGTCGGCGTATGGCGATACAATAGATTAGCATGCCCATTAGTGGCAACAGTATAATTTCTGGACGCTGTCAAATTATTGGACGCGGCGACAGATATATGAAAACAACTATACGCCCCCCCGGGCGCCGGCGCGGCGCGCCTTCTCGACCCGCCTTGCCCCGGCCGGCGCGCCGCAAAGAAAGCACTGAGGACCTGCGCCTGTCATCGTGCTGATAGGTGGCCCGTCTACCTTTCTCCCGCAGCTATTGCCGCGGCCGTCGCGGCGGATGAGGAACGTGGCTGGGGGGCGGGTTGAAGGCTCGGTACGCGATGGCGGGCATCATCGGAATTCTGGGGGCGGTCGCGCCGCGCGCGTTCGCCCAACGGCCACAAGCAACGGTGCACGTGCTCGCCCGCGGAGACGGCGGGCCGATCGCGGCGGCCACCGCCACGGGCGGTGGCGCCACGGCGCGGACGGATTCCAGCGGCAGCGCCACGCTGCACCTCCCCGCGGGCGCGGCGCGGATCACGGTGACGAAGCTCGGGTTCACGCCCGACACCCTGCACCTGATGCTCCGTCCAGGGGTCGACACGTTGGTCGTCGTCCGCCTGCAGGCTGCCGCCCAGGCCGTGACGCCGGTGATCGTCACCAGCACGCGGGCCGATCGCCGCATCGAGGACGAGCCGCTGCGGGTGGAGGTGTTGGGCGGCGACGACATCAGCGAGAAGAACGAGATGCGGCCCGCTGATCTCAGTTCGCTGCTCGACGAATTGAGCGGCGTGCGCATGCGCACCACCTCGCCCTCGCTCGGCGCCACCAACATCCGGCTCGAGGGACTCCCGGGCCGCTACACGCTCGTGCTCAACGACGGACTTCCGCTCTTCGGCACGCAGGCCGGCGGCTTCGGGTTGGTGGAACAGCCGCCGCTCGACCTGCGGCAGGCGGAGGTGATCAAGGGAGCCGCGTCGTCGCTCTATGGGCCGGCTGCGCTGGGCGGCGTGGTGGACCTGGTATCGCGCCGCCCGCCCGATACGTCGCAGGTGGTGGTGAACGGTACGTCGCAGGGCGGAACGGATCTGCTCGGCTTCGACGCGCGGCAGCTCGCGCCCCACGTGGGCCTCACGGTGCTCGGCGGGCTGCACCAGCAGCGCGCCGTGGATCCGGATCGCGATGGCTGGTCCGACGTCACGGGGCTGCGCCGCGCCGAGGTGCGCCCGCGGCTCTTCTACGATGACAGCGCCGGCCGCTCGCTCATGGTGACGGCGGGCGTCCTCACCGAGCGTCGCGCCGGCGGCGCCCTCCCCGGCCGCACGGTGCTCCCCGGCCGGCTCGGGTTCGACAGCCTTTCCACCGATCATGCCGACGTCGGCGCCACGGGGACGATGCGGATCTCCAGCGCGGTCTCGCTTGCCCTGCGCGCTTCGGCCAACGTGCAACACCGCCGCCGCATCGTGAGCGGCACGCTGGAGCGCGAGCGCGAGGGGTCCACGTTCGGCGAGCTGTCGGGGACGGCCGTGTGGAGCCGGCAGGTGCTGATCGTGGGCGCCGCGTGGCAGGGCGACCGTTACACCAACCGCGACGTGACGTGGGCCAACCGGGCGACGTCCACCCCCGGCATCTTCGTGCAGCACACGTACTCGCCCACGGCGTGGATCGCGTCCACCCTCGACGGTCGCTGCGACGCCTCGAGCGTGTACGGCACCATCTGTACGCCGCGCGTGTCGCTGTTGTGGCGTCCGCTCGGCGCGGTGAGCGTGCGGGCGTCGGTGGGCGGCGGCTGGTCGGCGCCGTCGCCGCTCAACGATCAGACCGCGGCCATCGGGCTCACGCACGTGCGCCAGCCGCAGCCCCTCGAGGCCGAGCGGGCCCGCTCGACCTCGCTCGACATCACCGCGTCACGTGGGCCGCTGCAGGTGAACGGCACGCTGTTCGCCGATGCCGTGCAGCATCCGGTGGGCCTCCGGCCCGTGGCTGGCGACAGCACCGGACTCGTGGATCTGGTGAATGCGGCCGGCGATCTGCGCACGCACGGCGCGGAGCTGTTCGCGGTCTACAATGAGGAGCCGTACGTGGTGACGGCGTACTATGCCGCCACGCGGAGCCGCGAGATCTCGCCGGCCACCGGGCGGCTGCGCGAGGCGCCGTACGTGCCGCGCGAGGAGGCGGGGATCGACGCCGCGCTCGAGGACGACGATTCGGGAGCGTACCTGGCGGCCGAGATCTTCTATACGGGCCGGCAGGCGCTGCAGGACGATCCCTATCGCGCCCTGTCGGCGCCGTATACCACGCTCGGTATTCTGGCGGCGCAGCGCGTGGGCCGCGCCACGCTGTTCGTGAACGCCGAGAACCTGACCAACGTGCGGCAGACCAGCTTCGAGCCGCTCATGCGGCCCACGGTGGGCGAGGGCGGACAGTGGTCGGTGGACGCGTGGGGGCCGCTGAACGGCCGGCAGTTCAACGCCGGCGTGCGATACCATTTCTGAGGGCGGAGGGGACTCGCGTGTCGTCCGTATCCGGCGTAGAATCCGCTGCGCCGCGCGCGCTCCCGCCTCGATCCCGCCTCCACGCCTCCGATCCATGACCTACACGCTCATCCGCAACGGCACGCTCATCGACGGCACGGGAGCTGCCGCCGTACCCGACGGCGCCGTGCTTCTCAAGGACGACCGCATCGAAGCGGTGGGACGGCTCGACACCCTGCGGCGCCCCGACGGCGCGCTCACGGAGATCGACGCCGGCGGCGGCACCATCCTGCCCGGGCTCATCGATGCCCACGTCCATGCCACCGTGCAGTTGGAGGGGATGATCAAGGCGGCCACGACGCCCTTCTCGCTCAACTTCTATCTGACGCTGGGCTACCTGCGCCGCACGCTCGATGCCGGCATCACCACCGTGCGCGACGCCGGCGGCGCCGACCTGGGCCTCAAGCGCGCTCTGGAGTTGGGGCTGATCGACGGCCCGCGCATGCAGATCAGCATCGTCCCGCTCTCGATCACCGGCGGCCACCTGGATTTCTGGCTGCCATCGGGCCAGGAGCTGGGACTGTTCGCGCCCCACCCGGGATTGCCCAGCGGCATCTGCGACGGGGTGGATGGGGTGCGCAAGAAGGTGCGCGAGGTGCTTCGCGCCGGCGCCGACGTGATCAAGGTGTGCGCCACGGGCGGCGTGCTCAGCCCCACCGACCATCCGGAGTTCACGCAGTTCTCGCCCCAGGAACTGGACGTCATGGTGCAGGAGGGGGCGTACCGCCGCGGCGTGAAGGTGATGGCGCATGCGCAGGGCGCCGAGGGGATCAAGAACGCGGTGCGGGCCGGAATCCACTCCATCGAGCACGGCATCTATCTGGACGACGAGGCCATCGAGATGATGCTCGAGCGGGGCACCTTCCTCGTGCCCACGCTGCTGGCGCCGCAGGCGGTGATCGAGCAGGCCGAGCAGGCGGGGACGATCTCCGAGTGGGCGTTGCGCAAGTCGAAGGAGGTGCTGCAGGCGCATCGCGACAGCATCCGCCGCGCGCACCAGGCGGGCGTGAAGATCGCCATGGGAACCGACGCCGGGGTGATGCCGCACGGCACCAACCTGCGTGAACTGGGGCTCATGTGCGACCACGCAGGCATGTCGCCCATGGAGGCGCTGGTGGCGACGACGCGGGTGGCCGCGGAGTGCCTGGGCTGGCAGGACCGGGTGGGGACGCTCGCCGCCGGCAAGCTGGCCGACGTGACGGTGACGGCGATCGATCCGCTGGCCAACATCCACGCGCTCACGCCGGAGGCGGTCGTTCTGGTGGTGCAGGGCGGGCGGGTGGTGAAGGATACGCGGGCAGCCGCGTAGCCGGCCGCCCTACCGGAGCGGCGGCAACTCGACGAGCTCGAACCAGTAGCGGCCCAGCACCTTGAGCGCATCCACGAGCCCGGTGAACGTGACCGGCTTCGCGATGTAGGAATTCACGCCGAGTTGGTAGCTGTTGGCGATGTCCTCATCCTGACGCGAAGTGGTGAGCACCACGATCGGGATGTCGCGGAGGTTCTCGTCGGATTTGATCTCCCGGAGGCACTCCCGGCCGTCCTTCTTCGGCATGTTGAGGTCGAGCAGGATCAATCCCGGCCGCGGGGCCTTGCCGTTCTCGCCGGCGTACTCGGCCCGGCGGTGGAGGTAATTCATCAACTGCACCCCGTCCTCGACGTAGCGGACGTCGTTCGACAGATGCGCTTCTTCGAGCGCCTGCCTGGTGAGCAGGCGGTCGTCCTCGTCGTCGTCACAGATGAGAATCATGACGGGAATGGAGTTTCCCTCGAGCGTGGTCACATGTCCGCCGATGTGAATTGCGTGACGGGCAGGGAGACCGTGAACGTAGAACCCTGCCCGGGGGTGCTGATCGCGGTGATCGTTCCACCGTGGTGCTCGGCGATGCTTCGGCAGATGGCAAGGCCGATGCCGGAACCTTCGTAATCCTTCCGGTTGTGGAGCCGTTCGAACATTCCGAAAATGCGTTCCGCGTATTGGTCGTCGAATCCGATGCCATTGTCGCTGACCGTGAGCGCGCACTGCCGCGCATCGAGCGGCTGCGACTGGACGCGCACGACGAGCGGCTGATCGGGCCGGCGGTACTTGAGCGCATTGCCGAGCAGGTTCTGCAGCAGCTGTCGCATCTGCAGGGGGTCGGCGTCGATGGTGGGCAGGTCGCCCACCTCCACCCGTCCCCCGGCCTCGGCGATGGACGTTTCCAGATCGGCGATCACCTCCCGCGCCAGCGCGCCAAGGTCCACGCGCACGAACGGCTGCGCCCTGGTCGTCACCTGCGCGTAGGCCAGCAGGTCGGTGATGAGATTCCGCATCCGCGCCGCGGCGTCGGTCATCCGGTCCAGATACCCGCGAGCGTCGCCGTCGAGCACCGGCCCCGCCGCGGCGCTCAGCCGCTCGCCGAACGCGAGGATCTTGCGCAGCGGCTCCTGGAGATCGTGCGACGCGACCGAGGCGAATGCCCGGAGCGCGGTGTTCGAGCGCTGGAGTTCCCGGCGCTGGGCGCCGAGCTGTTGTTCGGCGTGGCGGCGCTCGGTGACGTCCTCGATGGCGAGCAGGATCATCCGCGGCAGGTGCTCTCTGGACGAGATCAGGCGGGCGTTCAACAGCATCACCTTGCGGCCGATGCCGGGGAACACGTGCTCGACGTCGAAATCGTCCAACTGGGCCTGCAGGGGCAGTTGGTGGTGCAACAGGGTATGGAGCGGAGCGATGTCCCACTGGCCGTTGCCGAGCGAGAAGATGATCTGGCCGATGGTGTCTTCGGGCGTCACCCGGAACGTGCGGAAGAACGAGCGGTTGGCGTGGGTGACGCGGAATTCGGCGTCGAGCACCAGCAGGGGTTCGCGCACGGTGTCGACGATGTCCGCGAGCAGCCCGAGGGCAGTGTATACGTCTGCGGTCGCATCGCCTTGCGGCAGCATCGGCTCCACCTCGGTGCGGCGTCCCACGGCACTTCCCCGGTCCGAGCGACCGCGGGCTGAGAGGCTCGCCGAGCCACCGGCCGGGTGCCGGCGTCGGATCGGCGCGCTATCGAAGTCCGCGGCGTCTCGTGCAGATGCAACTCGCACTGGCCGGTCGCTGCATCGGACAACCGGTCATCCATGACGTGCAGGGTAGCACATCAGATGGGTGTTCGATAGGCGCGCGGAGGATTTCGCCGCTGCGGCGAGGCATTACCTCCTTCGTGCGATGGCTCGTGCCGCGGCCCGTTGTTACTGATCAGGAGCCTCATGCAATGCGGCGGCGCGCGCCATTCGTCGCGCGCCGCGCGATGCGGTTCACGCGATGGTCACGTCCTCGAATCCCGGAGCGATCTCACATGTTTGCCCATTCCCGTTTCTTCATGCTGGCCGCCGCCCTGTTCGTGGCCGCCCCTCTCGCCGCGCAGCAGGTGTCGTTCGACTCCACGAGCCTGGGCACCGCGCCGACGGCCGTGTCCGCTCCGGCGGTGACGCCGGCTCCGGTCGTGGGGCCGATGCTCCAGACGGCTGCGGTCGGATTCCGGACCAATGCCGCGCCGGCCGTGCCGAACGCGCTGGCCGTCTCGTCAGAGGGTGAGAACTCGCAGAACATGGCGCTGATGGTGGTCGGCGGCGCCGGACTGATCGTCGGTGCGGTCATCGGCGGGCGCTCGGGAACGATCGTGATGCTCGGCAGCGGCATCATCGGGCTCGTGGGGCTGTTCCGCTATCTGCAGTAGCCCGTCGTCCCGGCGTGCGGTGTCGCCGGCAGGCTCTGCCTGCCGGCGACTCGGCGCGCACGGACGGCGGCGCCGCATGAACCGAGCGCGGAGCGTGGCCGCTGGCGTTTTGACGTGAGACACCGCAGATTGCGATCATGAGCAATCAGCCGCTTCGGATCGCGGGACGGCGCCGGGGGACTCCGGTCGCCGCCGCAAGGTTGCCGGTGGGCTCGGCATGATCACCGTCGCCATCATCGAGGACAACCGCCTCGTTCGCGAAGGCATGACGGAGATGCTCAACGAGCTGCCCGACGTGAAGGTCGTGCTCGCCGCGACCAGCCTCGAGACGGCGAAGCTGAAGGAGGCGAATCCCCGGGTCATCCTGTTGGATGTGGGCTTGCAGGACAAGAACAGCCTGCGCCTGGCCGAGTCGGCAAAGAACGAGATGGCCGACGCGCGGGTGATCGTGATGGATCTGCTCCCGGTGCACGAGGAGATCGCGCAGTTCGTGAACGCCGGCGTGGCCGGGTTCATTCTCAAGGATGCCACGTTCGAGGATTTCATCGGGACCATCCGATCCGTGGCCGACGGGGCGCGCGTGTTGCCGCCCCGGATGACGGGGACCCTGTTCTCCCAGATCGCGCAGGCGGCCGTCCAGCGCGGCGGGGCCGTAGCGCTCGAAGCCGTGCGCATGACGCAGCGGGAACGCGAGGTGATCGCGCTGATCGCGGTCGGGATGAGCAACAAGGAAATCGCCCAGCGGCTGAACATCGCCACGCACACCGTGAAGAGCCACGTGCGCAACGTCATGGACAAGTTGGCGCTGCACACCCGCCTGCAGATCGCCGCCTACGCGCACGATCAGGACGACTAGCGTCGCCGCCGTCCCCGGCGTGTCCACGCCACGCCAACAGTCAGTCCACTAGTTAGTTCGCATCCCGCGTGACGCGCGCCGCGCCGCGGGCTGGCCCCGGGCCCTCGCGTCGCCCGGCCGGCAGGTGGTTCCTGCCCCCCCAAAAGGAGTACCTCCTCTTTCACCTCATCAGGCGATACGTGGGGGAAATGGCGTGCACTAACGTCACTGCATCTCCCCATCGACGTCCGTCGTCGCGGCCGAGACGGGCCCGCCGGTGTCGGTGGCGAGCCGGCGATCCCCTCTCTTCACGGCCGCCGTGCCGAGGACCAATGAAAAACACTCTAGCTGCCGGACTGCTCACGTTCGGCCTCCTCGCATGCGCGGGCAGCGGGCCCAAGAGTCTTGCCGCCAAGGCCGGAGCAGCAAGCGACGCTCAGTCCTCCGCTGCCTCGTCGGCGCCCTCCGCGCGCACGCTGTCCGTTGGCACTGCCGTGGCGGCGACCATCCAGGACGCCATCTCCTCACGCACCAACAGCGTGGGTGAACACGTGAATGCGATCGTCAGCCGCGACGTCATGGACGATGGCGGTCATGTGGTGATTCCCGGCGGATCGGCGATCGTGCTCACGATCGCGAAGCTGGGACCGGCCAAGAACTCGGGCGAAGCCGACGGCATGATCGCGCTCGACGTGAGTTCGTTGACCGTGGGCGGGACGACCTATGAGCCGTCGGCGACGGTCGGGTCGGTGCCCCATACCCTGAAGGGCCGCGGCGTCACCAAGAGCGCCGTGGGGAACGTGGCCGTGGGCACCGCGGCCGGGGCCGTCATCGGCCAGGTCATTGGGAAGAATGAGAAGAGCACGATAATCGGCGGGGCCATCGGCGCCGTAGCCGGCGGGGCGCGCGCCGCGACCCTGGCCGACCGCGACGTCATCGTCACGCCCGGCACGCCGATCACGATCACACTCACGCAGTCGTTGAAGATCTCCGCGAACTAGGGCGCGTCCGCGTCCGTTCGCGTTCACATGCATCAGGTCAGGAGGAGTTCATGAAACACTTCATCAAGAGTCGCTTCGTACAAGCGCTGGCACCGCGGGCGCGCCTCGCGCGGGTCGTCGCGGTGCTCGCCGTCGCCGGGCTGTTCACGGCGGCGTGCGACGTGCACGGGGTCAGCAATCCCGGGACGTTGGCGTCGATGACGGTGACGCCGAACCCGCAGGTGCTGGCGGTCAACGGCACGCAGCAGTTCACGGCGCTCGGCACCGACTTCTCCGGCGTCAACGTCGGGATCACGCCCACCTGGACCGTGGTGGCCGGCGGCGGCACGATCAGCAGCTCGGGCCTGTTCACGGCGGCCGCCTTGGCGGGCACCTATACGAATACGATCAAAGCCACGAGCGGCAGCCTGTCGGCCACCGCGACC